>CAMCXZ010000005.1 GCA_945883725.1 Bifidobacterium breve
GGCGATGAGCTCAAGATTTCTGTTCGCGTTATCGAAGGTAACAAGAGCCGTCTTCAGGTTTTCCAGGGAATCGTAATCCGTCGCCAAGGCGATGGCGTTCGCGAAACTTTCACCATCCGCAAGGTTTCTTACGGCGTTGGTGTTGAGCGTACTTTCCCAGTACACACTCCAGTTATTGAAAAGATCGAACTAGTAAAGAAGGGCGATGTACGTCGTGCCAAGCTTTACTACCTGCGCGATCTACGCGGCAAGGCTGCCAAGATTCGCGAAAAGCGCGATGGCGTTGAAGGTTACGGCGATGGAATTCTTTCAACCCCAGAACCAATTGTTGCAGCTGTTGTCGAAGCACCAGTTGAAGAGGCTGTTGTCGAAACTCCAGTTGTTGAGACTCCTGCCGTTGAAGAAGCAGTAGTCCAAGCTCCAGAAGCTGTTGCTGAAGAAGTAGTTGCAGAAGCAGCTGCCGAAGATAAGCCAGCCGAATAACTTTTAAAGTTAAACGCGGTTTGCGCAGATGAGACGCAAGCGGTCTTTCTTACAAGAATTTCCAGTTCTAGTTGTTGTTGCACTTGTCGTATCACTTTTTATTAAGACTTTTGTAGTACAGTTTTTCTTTATTCCATCAGGTTCGATGGAGAACACACTTCAGATTGATGATCGCGTAGCGGTTAATCGCGTTCCATTTATCTCAAATAATATAAAGCGCGGCGATGTAGTTGTTTTCCGTGACCCAGATAATTGGTTGCCAGCAGCAGATGTGAGTGATTCACCTTTTATTATTGCAAAAGTTAAAACTGCGTTAGTTGCCGTTGGTGTTTTGCCTAATCCAGCCAAACAGTACTTAGTTAAGCGTGTTGTGGGCGTCGCCGGTGATCGCGTAATTTGCTGCACCACTACTGGAAAAATTACCGTTAACGGCCAAGAGATGGTTGAGCCTTATATTTTTGCTGGCAATGTGCCAAGTGATATGAACTTTGATGTCACTGTACCAAAGGGAAAACTATGGGTGATGGGCGATCATCGTGGCGCAAGCGCTGATTCTCGTTTTCATCAAGATGATATAAACAAGGGTTTTGTGCCACTTAATCGAATTACTGGTCGCGTACTAGCAGTCATCTGGCCAATTAAGAATATTTCTCTGGTTCCAAATGTTGATGCGTTAAATCAGCCAGCTGATAAAACAAAAACTAAGAAATAACCATGAAGGTGATCGAACAGCTATTAATTGAAGCTGGTATTTCACCAATTGCCGGAGTTGATGAAGCTGGTCGTGGCGCATGTGCTGGCCCATTAGTAGTGGCCGCAGTAATCTTGAAAGATCCGTTTCATCCTGATTTAGCACCAGTGCGTGATTCCAAAGAGATAAAAGAGAATAAACGAGAAGCCCTCTTTGATTTAGTAATGGAGCACTGCCTTGCTTACAGCATCATTGAGATTCCGGCTGCCGAAGTTGACTCACGCGGTGTGCATGCGGCAAATCTCGATGGCATGCGCAGGGCAGTTCAAGCACTTAAGGTTTCACCGGCTTATGTTTTAACTGATGGGTATGCAATTGCTGGCTTAGCGCTTCCAAACTTAGCGGTTTGGAAAGGCGATCAAGTCGTTCACACAATTAGTGCCGCCTCAATTCTGGCGAAAGTTTATCGAGATCGCATCATGCGCCACCTCGATGAGAAATACCCGGCTTATGGTTTTGCTGGGCATAAGGGCTATATCACTGCTAGCCATAGTCAATTGTTAACTGCAAATGGACCGTGTATAGAACATCGACGCTCTTTTGCTAATGTGGCAGCGCTACTTAAATAACCACAGCTTCTTCTCGGCCACAAGGCATTACATACAAGTTAATTAAGTCGGAATCGATCCATAGCCTCTGGCGTTATGAGCAATGATCTTAAAATTTTTCAATCCGATAGCGAGATTCACTCCAGGGCAAGACTATTTAGTGCCATCGAAGGTGGATCTGCCTTTTGGTCCCGCGAGATTGAAAGTAAAGGTGCAGCGCAGGTTTTAAATTGCGCCCTCGAAGGTGGCTATGACCCAATTAAATACGCACGCACAATAGAGAAGATACAAAAGAGCAATGCTGACCAACTTCTGCAGAGCGTCCATGATGCGGGTTCAGTTTTTCTTATTCCAACTGATCCAAATTGGCCACAATCTGTAAGTGAATTGGCAGCACCACCGATTGCACTCGTGATTAAGGGCGACCCCGCACTCCTTAGCCGAGATTCGTTAGCGATTGTTGGTTCAAGAAATCCAACTCAATACGGTCTGCGCATTGCGCAAGATTTTGCCGCAGGTTTTGTTGATCGGCAATGGGCAATAATTAGTGGCGGCGCTTATGGAATAGATGCCGCCGCCCATAAAGGGGCACTTATCGCTGAAGGAATAACAGTTGCAGTGATAGCAACTGGAATAGACATCAATTATCCCGCAGGACATGCACGACTATTTGCTGAGATTGCTGAACTTGGTTGTTTAGTAAGTGAAGTACCACCTGGCACATCTGCAGTTCCAGCCCGCTTCTTAGCTCGTAATCGAATTATTGCGGCACTTTCAAATGCGACGCTAGTTGTTGAAGCTGCCTTTCGAAGTGGCTCACTTAGAACTGCTCGCGATGCGGCGGAATTAATGCGCCCAGTTATGGCGATTCCAGGACCCATTACTTCACCAGTTAGTGAAGGTTGTCATCGCTTAATTGGTGAACGAGCTGCTGAAATAGTGACTTCAGTAGCAGATGCGGTGGAATTTCTTTCGCCAATGTAATGAGATGATTAGCCAATGAGCACAGAGAGTGAATTCCGATCGGGCTTCGTCGCCATTGTTGGCCGCCCAAATACCGGAAAATCAACTCTGGTTAATGCACTCGTTGGTAGCAAAGTAGTAATTACTTCGCCACACCCAAACACCACTCGTCATGCCATCCGCGGCATCGTTAATGAGCCAGATTTCCAAGCGATATTAGTTGATACCCCAGGCGTGCATAAGCCCAAGACTCTTTTAGGTAAGCGCTTAAACGCGGTAGTTGAAGAGAGTTTAGATTCAGTTGATGTAATCATTATCTGTTTGCCAGCCGATGAAGAATCAGGTGCTGGTGATCAATACATTATTGATGAGATTGCTAAGCACCCCCGTAGCAAAAAGATTGCCCTAGTTACTAAAACAGATTTAATCAGCAAAGCTAATCTAGCGACTCGTTTAGCGAGCATCATGGCGATGGCTAAAGGATTTACTTGGGATGAAATCGTTCCAGTCTCGGCAGCAACTCATGAACAAATTGATCTGCTAAAGAAATTAATCGGCCAACAGTTAAAGCCAGGCCCAGAGTTTTATCCAACAAATATGCGCAGCGATCAAAGCATTGAGCAGTTAATCTGCGAATTAATTCGCGAAGCTGCACTTCGTGATGCGCGCCAAGAACTGCCGCACTCAATCGTGGTAACTATTGATGAAATATCTGAGCGTGAGAAAACCGGCAGCAGGCCTTTCTTTGATATCCACGCCACGGTTCACGTTGAACGTGATTCACAACGGGCCATCTTGCTGGGTCATCAAGGTGCACAATTAAAAGATATTGGCATGCGTGCTCGTGCTGACATTGAGCGCGAACTCGAAGCCCGTATCTTCCTTGGTCTTCACATCAAAGTATCTAAAGAATGGCAGCGTGATTCAAAGATGCTCGATAAATTAGGCTTTGCCGAGAATTAGCAGCCGGGCCGGTTGAGTAGAATTTAGAAATGACACAGCGACAGGAATTCCGAGTTATCGAGACTTTTCGTGATTTTGAAATTCGTGAGTACAAACCCTGTGTTATTGCTGAAGTAAAAGTATCGGCCGATTACTCGAGTGCATCAAGCCGAGCATTTTCCTCACTCTTTGGATACATCTCTAGTGGCAATGGTAACTCCGAAAAAATCTCTATGACCGCCCCAGTGATTTCGGCTCAAAGACCTGATGATTCTAAGACTTGGTACGTATCATTTGTGATGCCAGCCGGAAGCAAAATCGAGAATATGCCGCAGCCAAATGATTCAAAAGTTTTGCTTCGTGATTTAGATTCGGAAATTTGCGTAGCTACTTCATTCCGAGGCAAAGCATCATCTGAACTGTCCAGGAAGATGGAGGTTCAGCTTCGCGTGGCAGCCGCCAAAGAGAACTTGATGCTTTCGAATGAAACTAGAATTTGTCGCTTTGACCCGCCCTTTAAGCCAGGGTTCTTGCAATATAACGAGATCGTAATTCCGATTTCCCGTTAAATAATTTAAGCAGTTACTGAGGGCTTACGGCTAGCCAAGAACGAACCGATCATCACTAACGGCAAGCCAATCATGATTCCGATTGTAAGTGGCTCAGAGAGAATCAACACACCCAAGACCACAGCGACTGCGGTATTAATGTAAGTAACAATTGAAGATCGGGCTGGCCCAATTTCTTTCAAAACAATGAAGAATGAGATGAAAGCAAGTGCTGTACTAAATATGCCGAGGGCGATAAGCGAAATAGCTGATTCTGCGTCGACAGAGCTTGGTGCCGGGAACTGCATAACCATAATTGGAGCGTAAGCAATAGCTGTGATACCCATAGCGAAGCCATTTATTGCTATGCCAGATACATCGGGCAATTTTTGGGTGATCCTCTGTACCGCATATGCGTAACTGATCGCTGCTACGAGAATCATGGCGATTGAAAGCGGATCAGAAGTTCCTAGGATACTTTCATATCCAACCAGTCCAACCAGTCCAACAAATCCGACAAAGAGACCAAACATTCGTCTGCTATGCCAAACTGTTTTATCACCATTAATTGATGCAAATATTGTTGACCAAATTGGAACTGTTGCGATTAATAATCCAGCTAATCCGCTGCTGATCTTCTTTTCAGCATTAGTGATAAGAATCCAAGGAATCATCATTTCGAAGATGGCATAGGGAAGAACATATCGCCAGCCACGAATGGCATCCATTAATACCTTCTGATGCAGCGCAATCGGAATCAAAATTGCAGCGCCGATTAGAACTCGACCACAAACGATCACAGCAGGTGGAATATCTTCAACTGCTACTTTCATTAAGAGGTAAGGAATTCCCCAAAAAAACCCGGATATTGCGAAGTGGAAAAGCGCGCGACGGGACATGTTTTCCTTTAGTTAATCAGAGCTATTTGATGAGCGATTGATAGAGCGCAAGAGTAGCGCGCGCAACCGCGGGCCAGCCAAATTCGGCAGCTGCACGCTTGCGACCTGCCTCACCATATTGCTTTAGAAGTGCTGGATCTTTCATTAATTCAATAATCGCAGTCGATAAATCACTTTCAAGTGTTGCACCATCGCCGGCGTAATTTACAAGTTTGCCTGTGCTGCCATCTGCAACTACTTCTGGAATTCCACCAACTCGAGTTGCCAGCACTGCTGTCTCGCAAGCCATAGCTTCGAGATTAACTATGCCCAATGGCTCATAGATAGAAGGGCAAATAAAGAGATCTGCCGAAGTTAATAGCGCGCAAAGTTTTTCATGTGGCAACATATCGGGGATCCAAATTACATTTGGTCGAGTTTTCTGCAGTTCTTCAATTAAAGCTTTAACTTCGTTGCCAATCGTTTCTTCATCAGGGCTGCCTGCTGCCAGAACTAAGCCATATTCAGCTGGCACTTTCTGCCAGGCTCGTAATAAGTGCGCTAATCCTTTTTGGCGAGTAATTCGACCGACGAATATTGCGTATCGGCCAGTAATTCCTAGTTCTGTTAACAGTGCAGGGTCAGCAGTTGGTTTAAAGCGATCAACATCTACGCCATTGCGAATCGTGACCACTTTAGTTGGATCAACGCTTGGATAAGCGACTAGAACATCTGCGCGCATACCATCGCTAACCGCAATGATCGCATCGGCAGATTCGTAAGCGCTTTTTTCAGCCCACGACGAAATCTGATAGCCGCCACCTAGTTGATCAGCTTTCCAAGGACGTAGCGGCTCTAGCGAGTGAGCCGTAATTACGTGGGGGATGCCGTGAAGCATTGAACCGAAGTGACCAGCCATGTTGGCATACCAAGTGTGGCTGTGAATTACATTAACGTTTTGTAAATTATTTGCAATGTCTAAATCTGTTGCGATCGCTTGAACCGCTGGGTTAGCGTCTGCAAAAGAGGCCGGCGTTGAATAACCAATCGCACCATCATCGCGAACGCCACCGAAGCAATGAACATCTACTGAAACGCCATCAAGGTTGCGTAGCGCTTCGGTTAACTGCACAGCATGAACGCCAGCACCACCATAAACCTGTGGTGGCCACTCTTTAGTTACAAGTCCAACTCTGGTCGTTTTCACTTGGTAAGGGTATCGTTAGGACATGGCGCGCTTTGAACAACCACTCGGCATCGTCCTTGCGGGCGGCGAAGGTAAGCGTTTAATGCCGTTAACTGCAGATCGAGCAAAGCCCGCGGTTCCATTTGGTGGTTCATATCGCCTCGTAGATTTCGTTCTTTCAAATTTAGTAAATGCTGAGATGCGCAAGATTGCGGTTTTAACTCAATATAAGTCGCATTCACTCGATCGCCACATAACCACAACATGGCGCATGTCCACTTTGCTAGGAAACTACGTAACTCCAGTTCCGGCGCAGCAACGTCTGGGCCCCCGTTGGTATACCGGTAGTGCCGATGCGATTTTGCAGAACTTCAATTTAATTCATGATGAGAATCCAAAGCACATTGTGGTCTTCGGTGCTGATCACGTTTATCGTATGGACTCTAGCCAAATGTTTGATTTCCATTTGAGCACTGGTGCTGGTGTAACTGTTGCTGCCATTCGCATGAAGCGCTCTGAAGCACATGACTTTGGCGTAATCGAATTAGCCGAAGATGGCGTAACCATTAAAGCTTTCCACGAGAAGCCAAGTGATCCACCTGCAATGCCAGGGCACCCAGATCTCTGTTTGGTTTCAATGGGTAACTACATTTTCAAGCGCGATGTAATGGAAGAAGCGCTAATTCTTGATTCTGAAGATCTGGAAAGTCGCCATGACTTAGGCGCAAATATCATTCCAATGATGACTGCTAATGGGGTCGCAAAGGTTTATGACTTTGCGACAAATAATGTGCCTGGTGAGACTGAGCGCGATAAAGGATATTGGCGCGATGTAGGTTCAATAGATGCCTATTACGATGCACATATGGATTTAGTTTCCATTCACCCAATTTTTAATCTCTATAACCGTGAATGGCCGCTACTCACCAATCCACCATCACTGCCACCAGCTAAGTTCAGTGAAGGTGGCCTGGCGCAAGATTCAATTGTTGGCGCCGGTTCAATTATTGTTGGCGGTCATGTAAATCGCTCGGTTGCTTCATACGATGTATTAGTTGAAAAAGGCGCATTCGTTGACGGTTCAGTTTTGATGCCAAATGTTCGAATTGGTGATCGCGCCGTAATTCGAAATGCAATCTTAGATAAGAGCGTAATTGTTGATCCGGGTGCTCAAATTGGCGTTGATCTTGATCGCGATCGCGAGCGTTTTACATTATCGCCAGGCGGAATTGTCGTTGTTGGTAAAGGCGTGCGGGTTACCGTTTAATTCCAGGCTGCTTGGCACGGCCACTACGCACTAACTCGCCGGTAACTGCGTTTCGGATATCCAATTTCACAAATTAAGTCGAAGAATCTGCGCCAACAACTAGTTTTTGTTCGCCTTGGCTCGCGGGGCAAGGCTAGACTGTGATCGTCAACGTTGACCATATGAATATTTAGATTTCTCAACTTAAATCTTTAGCGAATCTAATTGACAGCGATATTGGAGTTTACGAAAATGCGTATTGGAATCCTCACCGGCGGCGGCGACTGCCCAGGCTTAAATGCAGTGATTCGTGGAGTAGTTCAAAAGGGCATCAAAGAATATGGTCACGAGTTCGTAGGTTTTCGCGATGGCTGGAAAGGCCCACTAGAGGGTTTGACTATGCCGTTAACGCTTGAGAACACTCGCGATATCTTGCCTTTGGGCGGAACCATTCTTGGTTCTTCACGCACTAACCCATTTAAAATTGATAATGGCGTTGAGCGCATCAAAGAGAACCTGGCTGCCGCCGGCATTGATGCCTTGATCGCAATCGGCGGCGAAGACACACTCGGTGTGGCAACCAAGCTTGATGCCCTTGGCGTAAAAGTAATTGGTGTGCCAAAGACCATTGATAACGATCTGAACAACACGGACTACACATTTGGTTTTGATACTTCAGTAAACATCGCAGTCGAAGCAATCGATCGCTTGCACACAACAGCACAATCACATCACCGTGCTTTGGTTGTTGAAGTAATGGGTCGTCATGCGGGCTGGATCGCACTCCATTCAGGTATGGCAAGTAGCGCGGCTTGTGTATTGATTCCAGAAGTTAAGTTCTCACTCGACAAAGTTTGTGCATATGTAAATTCTTGCTTCGAAAAGGGACAAGCCCCGATCATTGTTATTGCTGAAGGTGCGATTCCGCAAGATGGCGATATGGTTATCAAGGATCAAACGCTTGATGCTTTCGGTCACGTAAAGCTTTCTGGAATCGGTGAATGGTTGGCTCAAGCTGTTGAGGCCAAGACTGGTCACGAATCTCGCACCGTAGTTCTTGGCCATGTTCAACGTGGCGGAACTCCAAGTGCATTCGATCGCGTATTGGCTACTCGTTTTGGCTTGATGGCAATAACGGCTGCAAGCGAAGGCGACTGGGGCAAGATGGTTGCACTCCACGGAACATCGATTGCTCGAGTCCCGTTGGCATCAGCAACTGACAAGCTTAAGACCGTTGATCCTTCACTCTACGCAGAGGCCGAGGTTTTCTTCGGATAATTGGTCAACACCAATAACCAAGATTGCCTATTCTTAAGCCATGACTTCTTCCCTGGATAATCTATTCACACCTGGTCTCGTTGCGGCCCAACAACCGCAATGGCCAGGTGGCTTAGATGGCGAGCCGGTAACTAAGGCTGTTAATCAGTTAAAAGCTTTTCCGCCGCTAGTTTTCGCGGGTGAATGCGATAACTTAAAAGCCAAGATTGCTTTAGCTGCTGAAGGAAAAGCTTTCTGGTTACAAGGTGGCGACTGCGCCGAAACTTTTGTCGCAGCAACTGCAGATTCAATTCGTAATCGCATCAAGACAATCTTGCAGATGGCAGCAGTTCTGCAGTATTACTCAAGTTTGCCAGTTGTAAAAGTCGGACGTATGGCGGGGCAATTTGCTAAGCCACGATCTAACGACAATGAAACTCGGGGAGATGTAACGCTGCCGGCCTACCGAGGGGATGCGGTAAATGATCTTGAGTTCACCCTCGAATCTCGTACGCCAAACCCAGATCGCTTAGTTCGGGTATACAACACCTCGTCTGCAACCTTGAACTTAGTTCGCGCATTTACCCAAGGCGGCTTTGCCGATCTACGCCAAGTGCACGAATGGAATAAAGGTTTTATTCGCGACAGTTCAGTAGGCGAGCGTTACGAAGCAATGGCTCAAGAAATTGGTCGCGCGCTGGCGTTTATGACTTCTGCCGGTGTTAACCCCGAAGAATTTAAGACGGTTGATTTCTACTCAAGCCACGAAGCTTTAATTCTGGAATACGAAAAAGCCTTAACTCGTATCGATTCACGTACTGATCTTCCATACGATGTTTCAGCCCACTTCCTATGGATAGGTGAGCGCACACGCCAGCTAGATGGTGCACATATTGATTTCGCATCTAAAATTCGCAATCCAATCGGCGTAAAGCTGGGACCAAAGTCCACAGTTGAAGATGCGCTAACTTTGATCGATCGCTTAGATCCAGATCGTGAACCAGGCCGCTTAACATTTATTACCCGCATGGGTGCAGGCAAGATTCGCGAAGTATTGCCAGCACTTGTCGATGGCGTAACAAAGTCAGGGGCTAAAGTTCTTTGGGTCTGCGATCCAATGCACGGCAATACTTACGAAGCACCAAGTGGTTATAAGACACGTAAATTCGATGACGTACTTGATGAAGTTAAAGGCTTCTTCCAGGTACATAAATCGCTGGGCACGCATCCAGGCGGCATTCACATCGAGCTGACCGGCGACGACGTCACTGAGTGCGTAGGCGGCGGCGAGCAGATTTCACACGAAGATCTAGCCTCCCGCTATGAGAGCGCCTGCGATCCACGCCTAAATCATTCGCAATCACTTGAGTTAGCATTTTTAGTAGCGGAGATGTTGCGCGACCGTTAAGTTTCACCTGTGACGCTTTTAATTACCACCAGCAAGACCCCGATCGGCAATCTAAATCTAATTGCTGACGAGCACGTCTTGCTCGGAGCCAATCTCTCAAGTATATTTGCGCTTAAGAGTGGTCTTGACGTTTCTGACCAGAGCCGTGAAATTAAAGTTGTAAAAAGTATTCCAATTATTAGTGACTTGATTGCTGATTATTTCGATGGCGACATCTCTGCGATCAATGGCATCTCAGTCAGACAGCCTGGTGCGACATTTTCACAAGCAGCTTGGAAAGCAATGCGTAAAGTAAAAGCGGGGGCAGTCATAACTTATTCTGATTTAGCAGACCGTGCTGGTTCAGCAGCTGCAGTAAGAGCAGCCGGAACAGCATGTGCGAAAAATGCGATTATGTTAGTTGTGCCTTGTCATCGCATTGTTAAAAGTGGTGGAGCTCTAGGAAACTATGCCTATGGTGTTAACAAAAAAGAATGGCTATTAGGCCACGAGGGCGCGCTTTAAAACTTCGATTGCATACGCTGTGCCTGCATCATCAATATCTAAATGTGTAACCAGGCGCGCATACTTTGGCCCAAGGGCTCCGATAAGCAATCCTTCAGCCTTGCAACGAGTAGCGAGTTCAGCAGCGGTAATACTTAATTCGGCCAGATCAAGACCAACGATATTTGTCTGCACAGTTAGCGGATCAATTACTGACGGAACGACTGCATTTAACGCAACTGCAATCTCTTTAGCGCGGCGATGATCTTCGGCTAGTGGAGCAATATTGTGATCGAGTGCGTAATGACCAGCAGCTGCGAGCAAACCAACTTGGCGCATTCCAGCCCCGTAACGCTTACGCCATACTCGAGCTTTCGTGACACGATCTTTAGTTGAAAGCATTACCGAACCGATTGGCGCACCTAATCCCTTAGATAAACAGATGCTAATAGTGTCGAAATACTTTCCATATTCTAGGAATGAGACTCCGCTAGCAACGTGGGCATTCCAGATCCGAGCGCCATCTAAATGCAGCGCTAAACCAAGCTTTTGGGCACCTGCATGAAGAGCAGCAATCTCAGAAATAGGCTGAACCGTGCCACCACCAAAGTTATGAGTATTTTCAACCGCTATCGCAGTTGTTGAAACTAAGTATGGGCCAGAATCTGGGCGAGCAATTTCAAGGGCATCTGCCGCATTCAACAAACCATTGACGGCTGGCCAAGTACGAGTGGTGATCCCAGAGAAAACTGCCGCAGCCCCAAGTTCAGCGCGAACGATATGAGAATTAGTTTCAGCTAAAAGTTCTTCACCTGGCGCAACTAACATGCGAATGGCTAATTGATTAGCTAATGAACCAGTTGGCGTAAATACGCCCGCTTCTTTGCCAAACATGGCAGCAACGCGTTCTTCAAGTGAGTTAACAGTTGGATCATCGCCATAAACATCATCGCCAACCGGCGCACTCGCAATTGCCTCTCGCATTGCAGCCGATGGGGCAGTGACGGTATCTGAACGAAGGTCAACTCTCATGCGTTAAGTCTCTCACGCTTCTTTGAGAACAATTAAGTACATAGCAGCTACAACTAAAATCCCACCGAGTGCAGCCTGCAGCGTTAATCGCTCACCTGCGAAGATGATGGCGAAGAAAGCCGCAAAGACAACTTCCATAGTCAGGATCACGGCAACTTTGGTTGCCGACATATGTGCCTGTGACCAAGTCTGGACAATAAAGGCAATTGCTGTGGCAAATACAGCTGTGAATACAACAACTGCCCAAACTCCAGAATCAGGTGGGGCTGAATAACCTTCAAACGCTGAAGCTACTCCGGTCATAGCGGCACACATTGTCAATTGAGTAATTGTCATGGCATAAACATCGCGACCAGCCGACCATTTACTTAACGCTGTAATGTGAGCCGCAAATGCAATAGCGCTAAAGAAAACCATTAGCTCGCCAAAGCCAATAGACCAACCCTTTAGCGAAAGTAAGGCGAGTCCAACTGTCGCCATAAAAACGTAGAACCAAGTATTTTTGCTAACTCGTTCTTTGAAAATGAGGCCGGCAAATAGCGGTGTAAGCACAACGTATAAACCAGTTACAAAGCCAGTAATTGCAGCGCCAGTATTGGCTAAACCTACGGTCTGGAAAATATATCCACCGCCAAGCAAGAAGCCCGCCGCCAGCCCGCGAAGCAAAAGATCCTTAGTGAGTAATTTCAAAACTTGAGGGCGAATTAAAATCATCACCAGGACCGCCATCAAAAATCTGGTGAAAAGGAAGTTATTAACGCTCTGACGTTCAATTGCTGGTTTCATGACGACGAAAGCCAATCCCCAAGCCGCCGAGACCAGCAGAAGAGCGAACGGTGCCAGTTTCAATTGCAGGTTATGACGCGCGTTCATCCACGCATCTTCTTTAGCATCGCAATCTCTTTGCCATGTTTAGGTTCCATTCCCGGAGTTTCCAGAACCATCGGCACATTTTTCATAACGGGGTGATCAAGCATCTCTTGGAAAGCTGCCAAACCAATATGACCTTCGCCGATATTTTGGTGGCGATCTTTTAGTGCGCCACAAACATCCATTGAGTCATTAGCGTGGACAAGTTGGAAACGTTCTGCGCCTGCGATCTCGATTAAGAGATCGATAGTCTCAGTCATGCCGCCTTTTTTAGCGATGTCATGGCCAGCTGCAAATACGTGGCAAGTGTCCAGACAAATGCCGACCTTTGGGTGATATTCCAAAGCTTTTAAATAATTAGTTAGATCATCTAATTTCTTAACCAGTGATTGACCCTGTCCGGCAGTTGGCTCAAGTAGAAGCATTGGTGCATCATCACCCAAAGCATTTAGCACCGGCATCATGCCTTCGTGAATCTGTTTCCAGGCATTCTCGACATTATTAACATCGACAGCTGAACCAGTATGAATAACAACGCCAAGTGCGCCAATTTCAGCGCCGCGCTTTAAAGAGTAGGCAGTTGAGGCAACTGAATTTTCATATGTTCCGACGGTAGGTGAACCTAAGTTAATCAAGAATGGGGCGTGAACGTAGGTGAGAATGTCTAGCGCCGCAGCTTTGCTACGGAATTCTTCATCAGCTACTGGGTTGGCCTCTGGCATTGCCCAACCTCGTGGGTTAGATGCGAAAACTTGAATAACTTCAGCGCCAGTTAGTTCGGCATAAGCGATTGAACGCTTGGCCATTCCACCGGAAGTTGGGGTGTGAGCGCCAAGCCTTGGACCTTTTATCTTCGCTTTAGACATTTGGCTAGCCTACTGTGATGGTCACAGTGCTGCCACGTTTGACCTTGGCGCCCTCTTTCGGTGAAACATTAATAACCTTTTTTGTCTTATTGGCACCAAGAGTTTTAACTTTAACCACCAAATCAAGATCCTTGAGAATCTGAGTCGCTTTAGCTTGCGTCTGACCGATGATTCCCTTGGTCGGGATAGTAATAAATGCCGAACCCTTAGAAACTAACAACTCGATCTTGGCACCTTTAGGAATGTCGCCACCAGCCGGGCTCTGTGAAATCACGCCACCGGGAATAATTTTTTCATCAAAGGCATATGTGACCGTAACATCAAAGCCGGCATCAGTTAATTCAGTAAGTGCTTCTTCGCCAATTTTTCCAACGTAGGTATCCACCGCGAGAGTTTCAATTCCTTTACTGACAACTAAATTAATTGTGGCATCACGACGCACTTTCTTACCTGGCGCAGGGTCTGCCGAAATTACAAAACCTTTGGGAATTTCGGAGTTGAAGACTTCAGTGATAGTGCCAGTGGTTAACGGGAATTTAGCGATGGCATTTACTGCGGCCTCTGGCGTTAAGCCAACTAGTTGTGGGACTAAGTATCGCTCTGGACCTTTAGAGACGGTTAATTTAACGGTGCCATTTGTATCAATTTTCTTTCCACCAACTGGATCCTGAGAGAGAATTAATCCCTCCGGCATCTCTTCGCTGTAAACACGTTCGGCAACTTCGCTTTTAAGCCCAAGCGGCGTTAGAAGCGAGTTCGCCTTATCTACTGATGCTCTAATCACTGAAGGCACGCTAACTTTTGCGCCTGGCCCAAGAATGATCCACCAACCGGCAACGCCAACGCTTACCGCTAGCGTCATAGCGATGATGCGATTACGACGAACTCGCTTGCTTACGCGGCGTCGTTCTTCGGCGCGATCCTTTTTGGTTGATCCAGTGTTCTCGGTCATGGGGGCAACTATCTCGGTTGCTTGCACTGATTTAGCAGCTTCGGCACGCTTAGTAGCACGAGATTTATCTCGCACTTCTTCTCGAATCGGGGCAACTGGTAGATCTAATTGAAGACTCATTTGCTTACGTTTCGGATCAATTTCATCACGCACTCGATTTAGTTCCGAAAGAAATTCGCCGGCATCGCGTGGTCGATCATCTGGGTTCGTACTTGTAGCTTTGGCAACCAGGTTTTCAAGTGCTTCGGGCACGCCTTTTACTTTGCTACTTAACAATGGAATTCTCTCGTTTACATGCATATACGCAATTTGAATTGGAGTATCGGCAGCGAACGGCTTTTCACCTGTGATCATTTCAAATAGCACAATAGCTGCGGCATAAACATCACTTCGTGAATCTGCGATACCTCGTTGAACTTGTTCAGGTGATAGATAAGAAACGCTACCGAGAATTACGCTGGATTCAGCCGTCATAGTGGTGCCCAACATATTTCCACGGGCTAAGCCAAAGTCGGCAATTTTTACCCGACCTTCTTTTGAGATTAAAATATTTTCAGGCTTGATGTCACGATGAATAATGCCAATATTGTGCGCAGCAGCTAGTGCACTTAAAACCGGATCAATAAAAGAAAGCGCATCATCGACTGTGAGTTTGCCTCGTTCAAAAATGTAATCACGAAGCGTGTGGCCTTCAACTAGTTCCATCACAATGAAAACTGCCGGAACTCCACTTTGATTCCAACCTTGATCTTGTACTGCAACAATATTTGGATGCGACAGCGACGCGGCAGCTTTTGCTTCGCGAATAAAGCGACCAACGAAATCTTCATCCTGGGCTAGATGTGGATGCATGATCTTGACTGCAACTTTGCGATCTAGCCGAGTATCGATAGCGCTATAAATTGTGGCCATGCCGCCGGTGGCAAGCAGCGCCGTTAACTGGTAACGGTCATCAATTAATTCGCCAGTTAGATCAGACACAGCTAAATCTTAGGCTAGCTATTGCGTAGAGAGGATGAAATCCGCTCTTTCGCGAGTTAAGTCGCGTGCAAAATATTCACTTTCCATCTTCTGCCACTTGACCATCTCGCCACGAATCTCTTCACCATCTCGCTCTAAAACCCTAGCTAATCCAATACTTTGATCAATATCTAGCCAAATTGAAGTTGTTAAATCCGCTTGAAGTAGCTGATTAGAGCTACCGACTCCTTCAATGATTAGTAGTTGTGCGGCCTTAATCTCTCGCGTACCAGAAAAAGATGCGGTGGCCCAGTCATAGATGGCTAGGTCTGTTGCCTTGCCAGAGCTTTGAGCCGCAATTAATTGGGCAATTCGCTGAAATAGATCTTGCGATAGCGCGTCATCCCAACCGTTGTATAACTCATCAAGATGTATAACTTCAATATCGTAAGTTCCGCCAAATGCTCGCGCGATCTCATCGGCTAACGTGCTCTTTCCGGAACCTGCCGGGCCATCAATTGCTAGGACTAGAGGTTTAGCTGATTCGTTAAATAGGTCGCGGAGCGCTTCGTTGATCTGCATACCAACGCCTCCAACCTTGAAGTGCAATCATTGTGAATATTGCGTATAGGAATGAAGTGAAATAATAACCTTGATTGAAATAGAGCGCGGTGCCAGCTATATCTACAACTATCCAGATTACCCAACTCTCATATTTTTCTAAGACCATTAAAATTTGTGCAATTAGTGAGCCCACAAAGAGAAATGAATCAACAACTGTTGCAGACGCGCCAATTCTAGAAAGAAAGGGCGCCAGAACTAACCACAAGCCGAGTATCCATAGAACTGAATAAATGCGGCTCCGGTTGCCAAGTTTGCCAGGCTTAGCACCTGATGGTGCCCAACCTTTCCAGCCACTAAATGCTGCGGCAATAAATACAAATTGAAGAGCAGCGCTAGCAATTAAGTTAGCTTGATAGAAGAAGATCGCATACAGCGCACTGCTAATTGCCCAAAATGGCCAGGTTATGCGTTTGCCGGTTGTGCCTAACCAGACTCCGGTTAAGGAAGTAAGCGCTGCGACAAATTCGAGGACAGATACTTCGTAACCCCAGGCGGTAAATAAAATGTATGACACGTTAAACCCCAATTCCAGGTCCGCATTACCGGACCGGTCAAGCGGTCGATCTGTGAATTACAGATCCTCTCAGCCAATTCCTTTAGGCTCCCGCACCGCAAACTATAGCGATTTAGTAAGAAATTCGCGCTGCTTTACGAGAGAATTAGCTCGTGGAGAAATACGGTTATTTGGCGATGTTAGCTTTCACCCTTTGTGGATCCATCTGGCTAGAAGTATTTTTGAAGGTTGGCGTAATTCGCAGGTTTAAGCGAGTGATTTTGAGCATTTTACCGACCGCTATCTTTTTTCTAATTTGGGATGCCTACGCAATTAACCGTGGCCATTGGTATTTTGATAAGAATCAGATCCTCGGAATTTTTGGCCCCTTCGGCATTCCGCTCGAGGAGTTCATGTTCTTCTTAATTGTGCCGCTAGCTGCGCTATTAACAATTGAAGCTGTGCGGACTGTTAAAAAACATTGGGAAGTAGGGGATGAGTCATGACCTACACCCAAATCGCACTGATGGCGGTTTTTATCGCATCTTTCCTTGACCTAGAAGTGCTTCAGACGAAGTTGCTTAAGCGAAAAGTTTTCTGGACTTCTTATGCAATTATTTTGCCGTTTCAGTTGCTGACTAATTGGTGGCTAACTTCTAGAGAGATTGTCATGTATAGCGAAGATACAATTTTAGGATTACGTATTGCATCCGCACCGCTAGAAGATTTATTCTTTGGCTTTGCGTTAATTCTTTCGGTAATGGCAACCTGGGTTTATCTTGGCCGTAAAGCAAATAAAAACTAACGAGCTGCAATCGCCTTTACGTAAGCTTTGCCGGCGACTCGCATCCGTCGCCCGGTAGAAGTCTTTGCTCGCTTATTGAAAATGTCATAACCAATTGCTTCAACTTCATCAACAATGCCGCAATAGAGTTCACTAGCTGCTTCGATACAAGGTCGACTGGATCGCTCTAGCTGCAGAATCCCTGGCGCCGCCTCTCGCTGTAGTTGGCGCACTCGCTCGATTTGAAACTTCAAGGCTGCCGTAATTTGTGGGGTTAACTTTCGCGCTTCTAACATTTCGCGATCGACTCCAAATTGAGCTAACTCATCTTGTGGTAGATAAACCCGGCCGCGATCTAAATCTTCGCCTACATCGCGAATGAAATTAGCTAACTGAAAAGCAACACCCAATTTTTCAGCTGGCTCATAAGCAGCTGGGCTTAAAGCCCCCAAAATAGGAACCATTTCGAGGCCGATTACAGCGGCTGAGCCATATACATATTCCATCAAAGCTTCATAATTGGCATATTCGGTAATAGTTAAATCCATGGTCATTGAATGCAAAAATGCTACAAAATGTTCGTGCGGGATAGCGAAGCGATTAACCGTATCAATTAATGCTCGACCAACTTGATCATTGGAATCGCCATTCTTTAGCCCCGATAGAACACCATCGCCCCAAGTTTTAAGCTCTGCTGCTTTTTCGGCATCGGATAAAGTTGAAGCTAAGTCATCAACAATTTCATCGGCATATCTAGCAAACCCATAAAGAGCATGCACAAAAGGCCGCTTTGCTTTCGGCAAAAGCAGAGTTGCTAAGTAATAAGTCTTGCCATGTAGCGCATTAAGCCGTTTGCATTCTTCATAAGATGCCCGTAACTGCGGGTCAGTTATTCCGGCAGCAGTTAATTCATCCATTAATTAACTGGGCCCACAATTCGTTCAGCTGCTAAGCGACCAGAGATCAAAACCATTGGCACGCCAACACCTGGTTGAGTTCCAGAACCGGTGAAAACTACATTCTCAAAACCTTTAGCCAGGTTACTTGGGCGAAACGGTCCAGTTTGGAAGAAAGTATGCGCACTCGCAAATGGTGCACCTGCTTCCATTCCCATCGCTTCCCATTCCAAAGGCGTTGTTAAGTGTTCAACTTCAATGGCATCGCCAAAACCGTCATAGCCACGTTCTTCAAGAGTGGCAATCATTTGATCACGGTAAGGCTTTGACTCTTTGCGCCAATCAATATCGGCAGTTAAGTTTGGAGTTGGGAAAAGTACGTAGTAACTCTGCTTACCAGCCGGAGCTAAATCTGGATCATCATGAGTCGGCACGGTGACAAGCACACTCGGGTCACTCATTAACTGCTTCTTATTGATTAGCTCATCAAAGACGCCATCCCAAGATTTACCAAAGTGAATATTGTGATGTGCGATGTGATCATATTTCTTGCTAGATCCGATCAGCATGGTTGCGCACGATGGTGAGTAGCGCAGGCGCTTTACTGAACGCGGGGTCTTGCCCAATAGATCTCGCCAAGCCACAGGTAGATCAGGGTTTAGAACTACGGCATCGCAGGTAATTCGCTCACCTTTATCGGTGATTACCGCCTTTGCGCGGCCATTCTCAAAATCAATCTTGGTAACAGTGGTGCTGTATTTGATTTCAACACCATGTTTTTGCGCGGCTGCTGCAAGTGCGACAGGAACTGCATGCATTCCGCCCTTAGGGAAGAAGACGCCATTTACTGAATCCATATAAGCGATGACCGCGTAAATTGCTAGCGCTTGCTGCGGGCTAACACCGGCATACATGGCCTGGAATGAGTAAACCTTCTGCAAGCGAGGGTCTTTTAGATATTGATTAACTTTTGGTTGCAACTTTCTAAAGCCACCGAGTGCTACCAAGCGTGCCAAGTTAGGAGTCAATAAGTTAAGCGGTGAATCAATGTTGCGATCAATAAAGTCATTCATCTCGTACTTATATAACTTTGTTACGAATTCAACATATCGGCGATAGCCAGCTGCTTCGGCAGAGCTAACCGTGCGAGCAATTTCAGCTTCCATCTCTTGGGTGTTTGCGTGAACATCTATTTGCGAACCGTCGTCATAGAAGGCGCGATAAAGCGGCTTCAATGGCATTAAGTCGACCCAGTCTTTGAGTTCTTCGCCAACTGAATTAAAGGCATCGTTAATCAATGAGGGCATGGTTAGCACACTTGGCCCAGTATCAAATGAGTAGCCATCGCGCTGTAGTAGACCGCTACGACCACCAGGCACAGACTCACGTTCAATGATTGTTACTTTGCGGCCAGCACCTGCCAGTCGAAGCGCTGCACTAAGACCGGCATAACCGGCGCCAACTACAACTACATGATCACTAGGACCCTTAATCTGCTTAACCATTATTTATTCACATATTTCTTTTGGTCGCGATGATTGCCATCTCGGTTAACAATTCTCTAGCTTGGGGCACTATTTCATCACGATTTAGGGCTTCTAGCGCGGTGGAAGTTAATTCTTCAATTAGATCCTCTACGTGCATGGCAGCGCCAGTCTCAGAAATGATCTCTTGTAGGCGTGCGATAGCGCTTTCGGAGATATCGTGATTTCCGAATTCTTTGAGAAATTCAGCTTCTGCCCGTCCAGAGATGCGATCGTGGGTCATTGCCATCAATACGGTGCGCTTTCCTTCGCGCAAATCATCACCGGCTGGCTTGCCCGTAACTTTAGGATCTCCAAAAACGCCAAGTAAGTCATCGCGCAATTGAAAAGCTTCACCAAGGGGTAATCCAAATTCGGAATAAATAGAAATAATGTGCGCGCGCTTAGCTGCATCAGGAATAGCGATGGCAGCGCCTAGATGAAGTGGGCGCTCGATTGTGTATTTAGCAGATTTATAGCGGGCAATGTTTAGCGCTTGAGCAACGCTTTGAGTGCCGCGAGCTTGCTCGAATACATCGAGGTATTGGCCGGCAATTAATTCAACTCGCATTTCATCATGCACGCTAAGGGCGGCTAAGAGAGATTCGCTTTTTATTCCAGAACTGTTCAACATTTGATCTGACCAGATAAGTGCTAGATCACCAATTAAGACTGATGCTGATAAACCAAATTGAGTTGCCTTGCCTTGATACTTTTCAGCTGAGTGCATGGATTCAAATAATTTATGAATCGCTGGTTCGCCACGACGGGTATCTGAGGCATCCATCAAGTCATCGTGAACTAGCGCGCAAGCTTGCAGTAATTCCAAACTAGCAAAAGCACGAATCTCATCATCACTTAATTGAGAACCAGCACCCATCGCGCCAACTGCTGCGAAGAGGGGTCTAAATCGTTTTCCGCCATTAATCACAAAGGCAGTCAAACTTGTGGCCGCTGGCTTTAACTCTGGCGCGATTGCGGTGAAGTAATCACTTTGAGTTGATAGGAAATCCTGGAGTTGCGCCTCGACTTGCTCGCGCAAAGATTTAAGTTGCTCATGCGGTAGAGCAGATGCCTCAGGTTTCACGCGCGTAACGATACGCTGACCTAGTGGCTATTCGTGCGACCAAATACTCTTTTGAGTTCTTTCCGCCTAAAGATCAGGCTGGCGAAGATCGCCTTTGGGCTGCCATGTCAGCGCTTGAACCGATCGCCCCAGATTTCATTTCGGTTACATATGGTGCCGGGGGGTCAACCCGTGATCGCACAATTCGCATAACGTCACAGATCACCGAACGAACCTCAATTCCAACAGTTGCCCATCTAACTTGCGTTGGTTCAACGCGGGGCGAACTAATCGAAATTCTGCAGAAATATAAGGAAGCTGGCATTCATAGCATTCTTGCGTTGCGCGGTGACCCAACTGGCGGGCCAAGCGCGCCTTGGGTGCCAACAGTTGGTGGATTCAATCATGCCGATCAATTAGTTGAACTAGCAATGGAAGTTGGCGGCTTTGAAGTTGGGGTTGCGGCATTTCCTGATGGCCACCCGGCATCAAATGGAGATTTAGCAAAAGATGTCGATGTGCTAATTCGCAAAGAATCTCTGGGTGCTACTTTTGCGACCACCCAATTCTTCTTTGAAGCACAAAGTTATCAAAGACTAGTTGAAGCACTTGCTGCCAAAGGATCTAGCTTGCCAATTATCCCGGGCATCTTGCCGGTCACCAATGTTAAGCAATTGGTGCGCATGTCTGAACTAAGCGGAACTCCGATCCCAACAAATATTTTAGAAAAATTCTCGGCTATCGAAGATGATCAAGAGGCAGTCCAAAAACTAGGTATTGAGATCGCTACGCAGCTCTGCGAACAATTACTCGAATTAGGTGTACCCGGTCTGCATTTCTACACGATGAACACTTCATCTGCCACGCTTGAGATTTATCGAAAGTTGGTCAACAAATGATTAGTAAAAAAGATTTCTATAAGCGTTGGAGTGAATTACATGGAAATGCCAAAATATCGGGCATCGTGCATGCTTGGCTGGCCATCTCGTATCGGTTTGCGTTAATTGCAACCCTGCTTCGCATTTCCCCAAATGTTTTAACGCTGCTGGGATTGATTTCAGCAATTGGTACCGCGCTAATTCCACAGTCTTATTGGGCTATCGCTTTAGTTGTGTTATCGCTTCTCTTTGATGGCATTGATGGCAGCGTGGCGATTTTCCAACGTCGCGAAAGCGCTTGGGGAGCAATTCTTGATTCAGTTGCCGATCGCATTAGCGAAGCAGCTTGGGCATATGCGCTCTATCAAGTCGGAATTCCGCTGGAAATAGCAGTTGGCTTATGGCTGGCAGCTTCCGTTCAGGAATATGCCCGCGCCAGATTGGCCGCTTTTGAAGTTAAAGATTTAGGGATTGTTACTTTCGCTGAGCGCCCGATGCGAGCTAGCCTGTTGTTTATTATTTTGATTGCTTGGCAGTTAGATATTCCTGGCCTTGCGGCAATTGCTGGCGCTTTCTTAGTGATGCAAATTATTGGCGCACTACAAGTAATGCGCTTTGGTTACAAACAACTTCGCTAACGCGCACGCCCAATAGCATTTGCCACAATTTCGGCACTGATTCCAACTAACGGCAATCCGCCACCTGGGTGAGTTGATCCGCCAACACAAAATAGATTCTTAATTGGTGAACGATTCTTAGTCCGCAAGAAGGCAGCGGATGCGCTGTTACTCGAAGTTCCATAAATCGAACCACCAGGTGCCATTACCGATTCTTGTAAATCAAGGGGAGTGCGAATTTCTAAGACATCTAAACGTTCGCGAATCTTGATGCCGTGGGCTTCGATTTGATCGATAATCGAATTGGCATATTTATGTTTGAAATTCTCATCGCGCCAATCAAAGCCATCTTGGCCACTTTCGTCATGTCGCGGAGCATTTACTAATACGAACCAACTTTCATGCCCAGGATCTTTAACCATCAGTGGATCATCGGGGGCGCAAATGTAGATGGTGGGATTTTCCACTGGTTTCTTTTGCGTGAAGACCGCTTCAAACTCGGCGTCGTAATCTGCCGGAAAAAGAATTGTGTGATGGTTTAGTTTCTCAGGCGATTCAGATGGACGCAAACCGAGTAACAGCGAGAAACCGGCCAGGGACTTTTGAGTTTTTGCTAAGTTCTTACGTTCACCCCTAGCTCGTTTTTCAGTAGAGCTAATTAGCTGATGATAAGTAAGGCTGGCATCGCTATTTGAAACAATGAAATCGGCTGCAATTTCGGTGCCATTAGCTAAGGCGATTCCGGTAGCGACGCCGTTAGCAGTTTGTATTTTGGCGACCGGTGAATTCAAATGAATCTTTACGCCTAGATCTAAACACCGTTTTTCAATCGCCAAAGATAGCTGGCCCACTCCGCCGGCTAAATGCCACGCACCGAAAGCTTCTTCAACGAAGGCAATGCTGAGCAATACGGCCGGCGCTTTACGTGGATCTGAGCCGCTATAGGTGGCATAGCGATCAACGATGTAACGAAGCCGTTGATCGGTTAATTTCTCGGTTGCTATCTCGCGTAGTGACTTAAATGGTGCTATCACAAGTAGATCGCGCAACAAGGTCACTCGTTTGAAGAGGGCAGCCACCGAAGTCAGTTCAGATTCAATAAAGGGTTCGCGCGAGACATCCCACATTGCCTCGGCACGCTTCATGATTTGATCCCACTCAGCAGCGGCTTCACTTCCAAATGACGCTGTGATCGCTTGCAGAGTTTGGTAGCGCGAAAGGTTGGCAAACTTAACGCTTGAACCATCGGCAAAGCGATAGTCAAAAGCTGGATCAACTGGAATCTGAGTTAAGACTTCTTCCATAATCGAACCAGTCTTTAGAAAGAAGTCTCGGTAAACCGCAGGCAGCGTTAGTAGCGATGGTCCAGTATCAAAGGCATAGCGGCCAATCCATTCGGTGCGACATTTTCCACCGACGAAGTTTGCCGCTTCAAAGATTTCAACTTGATGACCAGCTTTAGCAATTCGAGCTGCGGCGCTCATGCCACCAATACCGGCGCCAATGACAACTACTTTGCTCATAGTGTGCGCCCCTTCCATTGAACTTTTCCGCGGGCATTCCATGAGTAAATTATTAAGTAAATTAAAATTAAGGCTGAAATCGGATGTAAGAAGGAATCAAGAAAGCGACCACGAGATACGCGAGCAGCGATGATGCGCGAAATAATTACAAATTCCAATGCGTAGAAGCCTGCCGTAAAACCAGCGATAGCGCCAAGCAAGGGAAGAATTCCAGTTAGAAATAAGAAAGCAATCGCAACGAAGGATCCAAATCTTGATCCGAACGCAGCCCAAAGTGATTTACCGTAGCCAGCTTTAACTTCAGCCCACGAGTTATACATGTGACAAGTTGCGATTTGTGAACCATCTGCGACACAGCCTTTGAATCCATTTCGCAATAAGGTGCGAGCAAGTTCCATGTCATCTAAGACAGCTGTTTTTGACGCCGAATATCCAGAAACGGCAGAAAGTGAGCTCTCGCGCACAGCAAAGAATTGCCCATTAGCTACCGCAAGTGCTGGCCTGCCTGATTTTTCGGCTATCCGAAGTGGCACTGTCGATAGCCAAGACCATTGAAGTAGCGGTTGAATCATTCGCTCGCCAAAAGATTTTGCGATCTGTTTTGGATACGGTGAGACGAAATCTAGCTTTTGCTCAATTAGTAAATTTATAGTTGCGCAAATTGCTTTAGGAGCCAAGCGCACATCAGCATCAATATTTACGATGTAGTCAGCTTTGGCTTTAGAGCGTAATTGTTCGAGTGCCCAAGGCTTTCCGAGCCAGCCTTCAGGTAGTTGCTGGCCACTTGTGATGGTAAATCTCTGGTCACCTGAAACTTCTTGCTTCAAGAGCTCAAGAGTTTCATCTTCGGAATTATCATCTAAAAAATAAAATTTAAGGTCAGAGATACCAGTTTGAGCTTTAAGCGAATCAACCAAATCCACAATGTTGGTAGCCTCATTGCGAACTGGCAGTAGGACGGCAACGGATGCCGATAAGTCTCGACCGTTACGGGGGATACGAATTGATTGGGCATTAATAAAAGTCAGCAAGAACATTGCCAACGTTAGAACTAGAGAGACAGTCAGCATATTAAATATTTATGGACGACCGAGCCAGCGAGCGAAAAAGTATGGCGCTAGCGCCAAGGTGTAGAAGAAGCCACCAAATAACGCAACACCTGGACGATCAAAGAAGAAGAGATTTGAAACAATTCCACCAAACAAACTCCAGGCCAAGAAAACATCAGATGCCAGAAGTGAGGAACCATACTTACGTTGTTCTCTAGGTAAGGAAAAATTGAGAATAGCCATTAACGTGATTCCGGCTAATAACCAGCCGAACATATTTGATAGCGGAATATCTGGTTGAAACGGAACATGCGAGCCAGTAACGTCCCATTTCCAACGACCAGCGCCAACCATCTGTGGATCTAAAAACAAATCCCATGCCATGAGCGCAAAGCCACCGTAGAGAAATGTCCATCTTTTTGTCATCCGTCTTGCAAC
The DNA here is from genome assembly GCA_945883725.1 of Bifidobacterium breve. Lineage (GTDB taxonomy): Bacteria > Actinomycetota > Actinomycetes > Nanopelagicales > Nanopelagicaceae > Planktophila. The sequence goes on from CAMCXZ010000005.1 coordinate 25,265, forward strand.
GATCAGTAACGGGTGAGCCATCATCGCCCAAGCGAACGGAACAACTATAGGAATTCCAAGGAACTGTGGGCCGAGGGATGGGTCATAAGAATATGTTCCAAACGGCCAACCAGTATTTTCGCCAATAAGTTCAATTAAATATGCAAATGGCAAAGTGATTAACAAATAGCGGCCGGTGTATTTCCAGCCATAAGCGAGTCGGGCATGCACGAACATTGCAGCAGCGCCAAAATAAACAGTTGCGATGGTAACTACTCGTAGTGCCTCACCAGAGAGCAACGGGTAAGACATTTGTAAGAATAGTGCTGCCACCATGGTGCCGACCTGGAGACCATTTGCAAACGGTGATACGCCTCGGCGCCGACGGCGAGGTGTGTAGTTGCGAATGGACATGTGCCTAGTCTGCCCTATTTAGGCAAGTTAAATCGTGCCCCGGATCTCGCGCACGGCGAATCGGGCAAAAAGCTCTTCGGCATACCAATCGAATTCAGCAGTTTGGGCAATAGCCTTTTGATGCGCAGCGCCCTTGTAAGCAAAATCTTTGATTGCCTGCATTGACTCCCAGAGTGAGAAAGTTCCTTGTAATCCAATTGGTGCCTCACCAATACCGATTGTTGAAATCAAGCCAGGACTGGAATGCAAACTCGCAGTTACCGGTGGCACTGATTTAAAGAATCGCAGCGTTTGGCTGGCTTTGATGCGAGCACGAGTAATGGCGACTACTTGACCTTCAAAATTATCTGGCGCGCTTGTTTCGAATGGTTTTTGCTTAGACCACATTCCAGTCGCTGCAATTGGATCAAGGACAACTCGAAATTCAGAGACTGATTTACTGCGCCATGCTCGGATTGTTGATGAACTATCTAGCGCTGCTAATTGGTTTTCTGGGATTACCACCAGACAACCCCAGCGAGTTGGGTCGGCGTCCCTTGGCGTGAAAGTTTCACCTTTCCCACAACCTAACATTTTGGCGAATGTCACACCATTACTTCGTCGCAGCATTGTGCGATCGATCGCCATTCGAAAAAGCGCAAAAAGCAAATGCTTGCGATTGATCTTCCAGAAGTAAATGACGGTAATCACTTAGCCAACTTTGCGATTTCTGCTACTACACGATCTGGGTAATCCCACATAGGCGCGTGTCCACAACTTTCCCAATTTATCCAGGTGGCATGTTTTGGGGCTAAAGATTTTTCTTGACATGAACTAGCTGGCAAAGTTTTATCGCTATCGCCAAAGACAATAGTGATTGGCACAGTTGACGAAACCTGCTCGTCGAAGCGCTTTTTTAACATCGCATCCCATGCTGGAAAATAACCGGTTGAATTAGCAAGTGCCAAAGTGGCATCTAAACAAAGTTGGTATGAATATTTTTGCCATTGCGGGCTTACATCACCGAAGCCAAGTTTGCGACCCCATTCATATTTAAGTCCAAACGGTGAAACAACCTTCAAGCTACTCGCCAAGTTTCGCGCAATTGCGGTGCCTGGATAACGGACATTAAATGGCGCTAACCAAAGTCCAGCAGGCGCTAAACCTAAAATGCTGGCAACGCGTTCAGGTTGAATTACCGCAAGTTCTAGCGCAGTCCAGCCGCCTAATGAATTGCCCACTAAGTGCGCCTTGCTGATGTTAAGTGAATCCATAGTTTCTAAAACATATTCGGCTAAAGATTTAGGGCTCATGTCTAAGCCAGCTGATAATTGAGTCTCGCCATGGCCAGGTAGATCAACAGCTATGACTCGGTAACTCTTTGCCAGTTCAGGAATAACTAATTGCCAAGCGGTAGCTGCTGAACCCATGCCATGAACAAGAATTAGCGGCAGGCCAGAATTACCAGCACCATATTCTTGATAGTTAAGAATCATTTATTCGCCAACCACCATTGGTTTAGCTGAAGTGATGGCTAAGAGTTCAGCGAAAGAAGTTGGGTAAACCGCGTGAGGATGTCCAGCAGCAGCCCAAACAACGTCGTAATCGCTTAGCGCTTGATCAATCAGAATAGTTGCGGGAGAGACCCAGCCAATTGGGGCAACGCCCCCTATGGCTTTTGAAACCATTGCTAATGAGGAAATTCTGTATGAGGTTCGAACTTGGTCTCTCATCGGAAATGCCTACGCGGCTACTTCTGTTCTTTTTGTGTCGGATTTCAAAATTTGATAAAAAGCAAATGTAATGATTAATGCGGGAATAACGTTCCAACGCTCATTAGCGCTTCGAGATGCTGCATTAGCAAGAATCCCCAAGGCTCCGAGAATTACAAAAGCTTTAACTATCCATTTTGGCTTAACTGCTAGGCCGTAGGAGGAGCGAGTAAAAATCACTACCTGATAAGCAATTAGGGCAAAATTTAAAATGTAAACAATTCTGAGGTAAGTGGGAAAGACCTCAAATTGACCACCAGCTGCGCGATCAAGTGCGTAAGAAGCACCCAACATGACACCGCCAACTAAATATAGGTTCCAAGCAAAAGAAGCAAAAACTGCGGTTACAAAAGTTTTGTTCCTCATTTAACTAGTCTCCTACAATCATTGATTGCGCACCAGTGCATTGAATCAATTCGTCATACGTTGTTGGATACACCGCATGAGGATGTCCAGCAGCAGCCCAAACAACGTCATAATCATTTAACGCTTGATCAATCAGAATAGTTGCGGGGGAGACCCAGCCAATTGGGGCAACGCCGCCAATGGAAAAGCCGGATTGCTCTTTCACGTATTCAGCATCAACTCGACCAAGCTTTTCGATTCCTAAATTACTTGCTACTAAATCGGTATCAACACGATGACGGCCACTTGTAATAACTAAAAGCGGTGAGCCATCAGGCAGTTTAAAGATTAGCGATGATGCGATTTGGCCAACTTCGATACCCAGAGCTGCTGCGGCTTCAGCGGCAGTTCTTGCGCTATCGGATAAAACTTTAATCTGGCCAGCACAGCCATGTTCTAACAGCGCGGCAATTACGCGCTTTACTGCGGCTTTCTCTAGTACGCCATCCATGGATACAAAATACCTGCTTTAGAAGACCCACGCATTTAATAGCGTGATAACTGAGATAGTAAAGAGCAAAATAGCAAAGGCACGTTTAAGGATATTTGGCGAAACATGGGCACTTTTGCCTGAGGCTATTTGAGCCACAATTACCGCGGAGATTGCCATTGTTATTGGAGTTGCCCAATTAACTTCAGACCAAATTTTATAATGGCCCAAGAAAGAGATAGTTGAATTAAGTACAATAATTAAAAGTGCAGTGCCAGCGGCTTTATTTTGAGGCACTTGGAAGAAGAGAACAAGAATTGGGATTGCTAAAAAGCCGCCACCAATTCCAAATAATCCAGTTATTGAACCAATAACCAGCGAAACCAATACCAGCACCCATGTCGGCATTTTTCGTTCTGGTCCTGAAGTAAAGGGTTTTATCAACATGGATATTCCAGCGACTAAAAGAACTAGCGAGAAGCCGGTCAAAATGAAACGCTCGCTAAGCCGATACGCAATGAGTGATATTGAGATATTGGTAGTTAGGCCGAGTAGACAAATAATTAGTGCTTCTTTAACCAACACATCTTTACTTTTGAATTTTGGAACTAGCCCTGATGCCGCGGCAAGTAATACAACAGCGAGAGCGGCAGTTGTGGCTTGGCTGGCCGAGAAATCAAAACCGTAAATCAGAATTGGAACTGAAAGCATCGCACCGCCAGCACCAATGAAACCCAAGACCGAACCAATTAAAGCGCCGGCGATTAGCCCCTCGATGATTAACACTGGTAGATAATGACAGAACGCCCCCGGAAATATGCGAGATATCTCCGAGGGCGTTCTGGTTACTGCTGTGATTATTTATAGGCTAAAGAATGCAGAGGTAATGCTTGGACCAAAATCAGTACCTGTTGCTACAAGTGCGAAGATGACTAGGGCAGCGCCAGTAAGAGATAGATCTTTGAAGAAGCCAATGCTTTCGTTCTGCTTGGCCGTCGCATCAGTTTCTTTCCAGAACGCATGCATTAGGACAGCTGCTGGAATTAGGAAGGCAGCGATTAGCAGTGCGCCTAGGTCGGCATAAATACCAAGGGCGATGTAAAGACCACCAATGAGGATCATGAGACCGGAAACGATCACGCTTAGCTTGGCTGCTGGAACCTTCTTGTATTTGGCATAGCCAGTCATTGCCTCAAGCTTGGTGAGGTGTGCGATACCTGAATTGATGAAGATCAGCGCGAAAAGTACGCGGCCGATTACTAGTACTACGTCCATGGGACTCCTTTTATTTGGCTTGAATGTGTTACTTACTTGGCTAGAGTAGAGCAAAAGTAGTTGAAAGTTAAACTATTTTGGGGCATGTTGCGCCTCGATAAGGGCCACTTGCGCCTGTCGGTAGTGGGCGGTACTTTTCGAACATCTGTTCGAATATCCACAGGAAAACCAGGAGCACCAGCAAAATGTCAGCCAATACCGCACCTATCGTCGTTGCCGGCCCAGAAGTCATGACCGATGGCGCAGCAACCCCAATTGAATTTACCTATCGTGGTCGACGCTTTCGAATTCACGCAGTGCTTACTAGATGGTGCGAAGCGGGCGGCTGGTGGAACCGAATTAGCGATGGCATCTATCGCCCCGATGATCAAGCTCGCGCACTTTGGCGCGTTGAAGCAGCACCGCTTGGCGCGTTAACTACCTTCGAACTCGAACGCGATGAGATCTCGGGTCAATGGATTATTCGTAGCGTTTAGCTGCGCTTAACTTTATGAGCTTTATTCACCTACATGTTGCTAGCGCGTACTCACTTAAGTACGGCACAACGCAACCTGCCGATTTAGTTGCTCGCGCCCGCGAATTTAATATGCCGGCGCTAGCAGTGACTGATCGCGATGGTTTGGCCGGTGCAATTCGTTTTGCGCAAAGTTGTGTAGCCGAAGGAATCGCACCAATCATTGGCGTTGATCTAGCAATTAAATTACCTGGCGTTACGGATAAGAAATTACCGCGGTTAACACTATTGGCAAATGGCGATGGTGGTTGGCGATCGCTCTGTCGTTTCATGACGAGTTTGAATTTAAACGCAACTGATCGCAACCCAGTAATTACCTTAGATCTGCTCGAACGATTTAGTGAATACAGTTTAGGTTTACAAGTTTTACATGGTCCCGAATCACCAGTTAGTTATGCCATTGCCGATAAGCGACCTGATTTAGCAATTGAAGTTTTTAATAAAACCCGCGATCTATTTGGCGACCATGCCATTGAAATTGTTTCGCATTTAGTTGCTGGCAGTGGCCCACGATCAACGCCACATGCTGCGCGTTCGTTAATCTTTGCGCGTGATCACGATCTAGATGCTGTGCTTAGCAACGCAGTGCGCATGCGCGATCGTGAAGATGGCCCAATTGCTGACATTCTCGATGCGGCTAGACAGTTAGTGCCGCTGCATCCACGCCATGTTGAACGGCGCAATGCCGAAGCATTTCTAAAATCAACTGATGCGATGGCAGCACTTGCTTCTGAAATCGCGCTAGCTGCCGGCGAGCGAACTCCGCGCTATTTACTAAAGACCACTCGCAAGTGGGCTGAACGCGCGCTGTTATCGCCAACTCGCGATATTGGCTTAGGTGGAATTCATTTACCTGAAGCGCACGTGGTTGGCGCCACTAACCAGCAAGAGATGCGCACTTTATTGCGTAGCCGTTGCGAATCAGGGCTTAACTGGCGATATCGCGACAGCGCCACAATTGCTAAAGCTAAGCAACGACTAGATGACGAGCTTGCAACTGTGGCAACGCTTGGTTACGAGTCATATTTTTTAACTGTTGCCGACATAACTGATATGGCGCGCGAACGTTCGATTCGCGTGGCAGCTCGTGGTTCAGGTGCTGGCTCATTGATTTGTCATCTACTTGGTATCTCAGGGGTTGAACCAATGACCCATGGTTTATTGATGGAACGTTTTTGCTCACCGCTTCGTCGCGCGTTGCCAGATATTGATATCGATGTTGAATCCGATCGACGACTTGAAATTTATGATTTAGTTTTCAAACGTTATGGCGATAGCGATTGGAGTAAGCCTGGCAATACTTCGCGGTGCGCAACTGTGGCAATGGTTGATACCTATCGAGCTCGCCATGCGATTCGTGATACTGGCGCTGCTATGGGAATGTCGCTGGGCGAGATTGATCTAATTGCCAAGTCCTTGCCACATGTGCGGGCACGCCATATTTCACAGGCTTTAGCTAACCTGCCCGAATTAAAGAATTTAAATTTATCAGCGCCTCTTACCGCTATGACAATCTCGTTAGCTGAACGCCTCGATGGCTTACCGCGCCACTTAGCGATGCATCCGTGCGCCGTGGTCTTATCCGATGGCGGTTTATTAGATCGAGCGCCGTTAACATTAAATGCCGGTGGCTATCCGATGGTCGAATTTGATAAAGATGATGTCGAAGCAGTGGGCTTACTGAAGTTAGATATCTTGGGCGTGCGTATGCAATCGAGTATTTCATTTGCGTTATCGGAAATTGAACGCACTGAAGCTAAAAGTATTGATATCGATGCAGTCGCACTAGATGATGCGAAAACTTTTGAACTAATTAAATCAACTAAGACTCTTGGCTTATTTCAAATTGAGAGCCCGGGGCAGCGCGAGCTAGTTGGCAAACTCGAACCAAATACTTTCAACGATTTAATTATCGAAATTTCACTCTTTCGCCCGGGGCCAGTAAAGAGCGACATGATCACACCATTTCTAAAAGCGCGGCATGGTTGGTCGCCAGCAAAATTAATTCATCCTCGGCTGCACGATATTTTGGCTGAAACCGAAGGCGTGGTGGTCTTTCACGAACAGGTAATCCGCATCATTGCCGAAATGACTGGGGTCTCATTGGCCCAAGCTGATGAGAAACGGCGCGCACTCGGCGATCGCGATGGACAGCAAGAAGTCTGCGACTGGTTCTTTCCGGCTGCTACCGAAGCTGGTTTTGAGCTGCCGGTAATTAGTGAAGTGTGGGAAGTTCTGCGCGCTTTTGCCTCCTTTGGTTTCTGTAAAGCACATGCGGCAGCTTTTGCGCTGCCCACTTATCAATCAGCATGGTTGAAAACTCATTACCCAGCAGCATTTCTAGCTGGCGTTTTAACCCATGACCCAGGCATGTATCCGAAACGGTTAATTCTCGATGAGGTGCGCCAATTAGGTTTAACGATTGCCCCGCTTGATATTAATTACTCTGATCGGGTTTATCGGGTTGAAGATAATGGCAGTGCAATTCGTATTTCACTATCAACAGTTGGCGGCATTAGTGACCGCGAAATCGAAAGCATTATTGCAGCCCGACCATATGTTGATCTAGCAGATTTCTTCCGTCGCTCAGGGGCGGCAATGCCAACTATCGAATCGCTAATTCTTACTGGGGCTTTTGATGCGATACATAACTTAGATAGCACTGAACTTAATCGCCGTGATTTGTTGCTGCACTTAAGTGATCTGCGACAAGGACCAGTACAAGCAATCTCTGGGTCGCAATTAACTTTTGGTTTTGCACCCCCTGCGCTAATTCCAAGTGGGTTACCCGAACTACGCGAGAGTGAGAAAGTGCAACACGAAGTAGAGCGACTTGGCATGGATGTCACGCACCACATGATCGAGTTCTATGGCGAATTCCTAAACGCAATTGGCGCAGTTCGTTCATCTGAACTTTTAAAGCAGCGTTCGCGAACTTCGATTCTGGTTGCTGGTGTAAAAGTCATGTTGCAAACACCACCAGTTCGATCAGGCAAACGAGTAATTTTCTTAACGTTAGATGATGGCTACGGTTGTAGCGATGCGACCTTCTTCCCAGATGCCCAAACTGATTACGCTGGCACGCTTTATAACTCGCAATTGTTATTAGTGCGGGGCGAAGTTCGCCGCACTGGCGCTAGGGGAGTATCGCTACGCGCTGATGCAGCTTGGTCTTTACCTGATCTTTACGCCCAATGGTTAGCAAATAAAGCAGATACATCTAATAAGGTGGCGATATGAGCACGGAACCAACTGAGGGAACCGCAACGATTCTCCATGTTGATATGGATGCTTTCTATGCATCTGTTGCAGAGCGCGATGACCCTTCATTGCGCGGTAAAGCAGTAGTAGTTGGGGCAGGCGCGCGTGGTGTGGTGCTGTCAGCAAATTACGCTGCACGAAAATATGGAATCAGGGCTGCAATGCCAGTTGGTCGGGCAAAGCGAATGGCGCCGCATGCAATTTTCGTAACTCCAGATCATCAGCGGTATTCCGAAGTCTCGGCAAAAGTAATGGAAATATTTGATTCATTTACGCCGCTAGTCGAACCAATTTCACTTGATGAAGCTTTTCTTGATGTAACAGGTGCTCGTAAATTACTTGGCACTGGCCGCGAAATTGCCGTTGAAATCAGACGACAAGTTGAAGCTAGTGAAGGTATAACTTGTTCGGTCGGCATTGCGCCTTCAAAGTTCATTGCCAAGTTAGCATCTGGTCATTGCAAGCCAAATGGCATTCTCGAAATTCCAGCTGATCGAATTCTAAACTTTCTACATCCCTTGCCAGTTAATGCAATTTGGGGAGTTGGGCCAAAGACTGCTGAAACTCTAGAACGGTTAGGTTTGCGCACGGTTGCCGATATTGCCAATTTGCCTCGCGCGACTTTAATTAGAGCACTTGGTCAAGCAAGTGGTGCTTCACTATATGAGCTAGCTTGGGGCCGCGACTACCGCGATGTAACACCGAATGAACCAGATAAAAGTATTTCAGCAGCTGAAACTTTTGCCCAAGATCTAGATGACCCCGAAGAAATTTTGCGCGAGTTCTTACGACTTACTGAAAAAGCTGCTGCTCGACTACGTGAAAATGGTTACTACGCAAAAACAATTTCAATCAAAGTTCGCTTTGCTGATTTCTCAACTATCTCGCGTTCAAAAACGTTGCCACTTCCGATTGACAGCACTCACGATATTTATGAAAATGCTAAATCACTTTACTTAGCTTTAAACCTTGATCGGGCTCGCTTGCGCCTAGTTGGTATCTCGCTCGATAATTTAAGCGAGGCTGCCCCAGAGCAATTGCTGCTCGGAGCCCGCGAACGAGGCTGGCGAGAGGCAGATTCGGCTATCGATCGGGCCAAATTACGCTTCGGCGGCGGTAGCGTGCGGCCAGGGCGGCTAATTAAGAAATCCTCAGCAGATCCCAAGGAGCCAGAGGGCGAAAAAAGTAGCGAGTAACGCGCACATGTTCTATTGTGGCCTTATGCCACTTTCCGAGCGTGAAGAGAAGCTACTGGCCCAGATGGAAAAGGCCATGTTGGCCGATGACCCACGTCTAGTTTCAGCTTTAACTGGCGCACCTACAAAATCTAGTCGTCGCAATTTAGGTCTGGCAGTGGTCTTATTTTTCGCAGGTTTTGGCGCAGTATTCGGTGGCGTATTTAGCAAGATCTATCCAATTAGTTGGGTTGGATTTTTGATTTGTTTAACTGGTTTATCGATTCTGGCTGCCGGGCTTAAGGGCAAAGTTGAAGCAATTGCCAATGGCCAGCGCCCAACAAAACCAGCTAAAAAGGGCTTTAAAGAGCGTATGGACAATCGCTGGGATGATCGCGGTCGCGACTCGATGGAGTAATTTTTAGCTAGATCTAGATTCACCTAAGGCCCCCGCTCGGGGGCCTTTTTTTATGCCTGAAACAAGTGGAGGGATCTGCCCATAAAAAGGGGGGATTAGGGAAATAAGTGGCGAAAGGTGGTTGTAAATGGAGGAAAAGGGAGTAAAGTGGGGAACTAGAGCATTCAAACCTTGGGGAAGGGGGAGCTCATGTTTCTCGGCACTCACGAGCCTCGCCTTGATGAAAAGGGCCGCTTAATCCTTCCTGCCAAGTTCCGTGAAGATCTTTCGGCCGGCCTAGTAATTACTAAAGGCCAAGAGCGTTGTCTTTATGTATTTCCATCAGCTGAATTTGCAACTCTTACTGAACAACTTCGTCAAGCGCCAGTAACTGTTAAAGGTGCACGTGACTACATGCGTGTGATGTTTGCTGGCGCACACGATGAAATTCCTGATCGTCAAGGTCGCATAACTATTCCGCAAGCACTTCGTACATATGCCGGACTCGATCGCGATTGCGTTGTTATCGGTGCAAATACTCGTGTCGAGATTTGGGATTCAACTTCTTGGAATCAATACCTAAGCGATCGCGAAAAGGGATTCGCTGAAGTTTCCGAGGAGGTGTTCCCAGGTCTCTTTTGATCTAACCACTATCTCTTTTGGCCACCGCCGACCCTACGAAAACGGCGCCCCTTCCCCGGTGCCGTTTATGAAACTCCGTCGGCCGGCGGTGACCAGAAGAGATAGCGATAACGAAAAACAGAACATGGAGCACAAGCAGTAAAGAAGTAAAGCAGTAATCAACGAGAGGGGGAGAAGTTGCTAGAACACATTTCAGTAATGCGCGATACCTGCGTTGAACTTCTAACCCCCGCAATTAATAAATCAGAAACTCCAGTTGTTGTCGATGCAACTCTTGGTCTTGGCGGACATAGCGAAGCGCTACTTGAATCAAATCCAAATCTAGTTTTAATTGGAATCGATCGTGATCTCGATGCGATTGTTAAAGCAAAGAATCGTTTAGCAAAATTTGAAAACCGCGCAAAACTAAATCACGCAATCTTTGATGAAATTACCGAAGTAGTAAATAGCTTTGGTTATAGCAAGGTTGACGGAATTCTTTTTGATCTAGGTGTTTCATCAATGCAGCTTGATCAGAGAGATCGTGGATTTTCTTATTCCCAAGATGCCCCCCTTGATATGCGCATGGATCGATCAACGGGAATAACAGCTAGCGAAATCATTAACACGTACGCACCTGGTGAATTAGTACGAATTCTGCGCACCTACGGTGAGGAAAAATTCGCAACCCGGATAGTTGAAAACATTGTTAAAGAGCGAGCTAAAGCGCCACTTAATTCGACCGCCCAGCTTGCTACCTTGGTTAAAGAGAGCATTCCAGCGGCTACTCGTCGCACAGGCGGTAATCCAGCCAAGCGCACATTCCAAGCACTTCGCATTGAAACCAATGATGAACTGGGCGCAGTTAATCGCGCAATTCCACAAGCACTTGAATTGCTTAAAGTCGGTGGCCGTCTAGTGGTGATGTCATTCCAGTCACTGGAAGACCGCATCGTAAAAGAGATTTTTACTCAGGCCACAACTTCGGGCACACCACGTGACCTACCAATTGATCTTCCTGAATTCGCTGCGAAATTTGCTCTGGTAGTTCGCGGATCGGTTCTACCAAGTGAAGCAGAGATTGCCGCGAACTCGCGTGCGCAATCTGTTCGTCTACGTGCAATAGAACGGTTGGCCGCATAATGGCAATTACAGCGCTAGCTCCAGCAATTAATCGATCAAAGAATAAAGTGATTGAGCGGTCTTCTGAAGTCGCTCTTCGACTGGTTCCTAAGATCGACATGGACAAGCGAGCCGACCAAAAAGTTTTTATTCTCTTTCTAACCGGCATTGGCGTACTTGGCTTAGTTTCACTTCTCTTTATAAATACTTTGCTTGCTCAAGACGCGTTCAAGCTTTCAAAGCTACAGCTTGAGGCCCGGTTACTCACTGATCAGCGAGAAGCCTATATTCGTCAGTTAGATCGAATCTCATCACCGATGGCACTTGCTGCCGCAGCAACAGAAATGGGTATGAGGCCATCTGCAACTCCGACATTTTTAAATCTTGACGAACTTCAAGTTCCTAAGGCTGAAGCAGTTGCTGGAGGATCAATTGGGTAATTTTCTACTTGTTCGTAAGCGCATTCAAGTTTTAATTGCGCTTACTTTAATCTTTATGGCGATATTCGTCGCAAAGGTTATTTGGGTGCAGGTAATAACTGCTAACTCAATTAGAACTTGGGCGGTTAATGAAATGGAGAACGTGGCAACGCTACAAGCGCCTCGTGGCACTTTTACCGATGTAAATGGCGTTGCGTTGGCAAAGAGCGTAAATGCCATAAATATTGTGGTTGATCAGAGCGCGATTTCCAACCCAGCTTTTACTGCCAAATTTACTTCTCCTATTTTGGGAATGCCGGTTTCCGAACTTCAAAAACTATATACCGGTGAATTAAAGTGGAAATTGATTTATCGCAATGCCAAGCCAGCAGTCTGGAGTGCGTTAAAGAAAGCGATTGCTGAACATAACAGCGCGCTAGAACCGAAAGAATTTGATCAACGCATCACTGCTTTCTATCCAGAGCGTGCCTACATCCGAGAGTATCCATCTGGCTCTTTAGTAGCTTCACTTATCGGCTTTGTTAATCAAGAAGGTAAGGGCGCAACTGGTTTGGAATCGAGCATGAACTCGATTATCACCGGAACTAACGGCAAGTACTCATATGCCAATGGTTATGGCGCAGAAATTCCTGGGTCACAATCCGAGATCATCGCAGCTAAAGCTGGAACTTCGATTAGATTAACGATTGATCGCGATATTCAGTGGGTTGCCTCAAAAGCTATCGCCGAGGCAGTCAAGTCAGCAAATGCAAGTAGCGGAACTGTAATTGTGATGGATCCAAAGACCGGTGCAATTTTGGCTCATGCGACAGCGCCTACTTTTAATTTAAACAATCGCGACAGTGTTTCACTCGCTGCGATGCGAAACCCTTCAGTTCAAGATGTTTACGAGCCAGGATCAACCGGAAAAATCATGACTGTTGCCGCCGCTCTGGAAGAGAACAAAGTAACTCCAACAACAGTATTCACAGTTCCTGATTCTATTAATCGTGGTGGTTCCAAGTTCAGCGATCACAAAAATCATGCTGATTGGCGACTAACAACTTCAGGCATTCTGGCAGTGTCTAGCAACACTGGCACCATTATGATCGGTGAGAAATTATCAAATAATCAATTACACGATTACTTGAGTAAATTTGGTATCGGAGAAAGTACAGGTTCTGGATTACCTGGTGAGTCAAGAGGAATTCTTCGTCCAGTTTCTGATTGGTCAGGAACTTCCGCGCCGACTATTGCTTTCGGCCAGGGGTATTCGGTGACCGCGATGCAGGCAACTAGCGTATTTGCCACTATTGCAAATAATGGCGTTCGCGTTTCACCAACTGTGATTGCTGGAACAAATGAAGCAAATGGAAATTTCACACCTGCAAAACCCCGCACAACCGTGCGAGTAGTCAGCGCCGAAACTGCCACCAAAGTGCGCATCATGATGGAGAGCGTGGTTTCTGCAAACGGAACAGCGCCATCTGCCGCTATTCCTGGGTATCGAGTCGCTGGCAAAACTGCAACCGCTAACCGTTATAACGATATTTGTGGCTGCTATAGCGGCTTCACAGCTTCGTTCATTGGCTTTGCACCTTCTGATGCACCTAGATATGTAGTTTCAGTAACCATCCAAGATCCCAAAGGAATGCACTGGGGCGGATACCTAGGTGGGCCAGTATTTAAGAAAGTAATGTCATTTGTTCTTGAGTCAAAGCACATTGCGCCAACTGGAACGAAAATAGTGCCAGTAGCTCTTGATGAAAAACAATTAAAGAAAGCAATAGCTAAGGCTAAAGCACAAGAAAAAATTAACTCGGCAAGCGGCGGACTCTAGAATGTTGCGACCTCACGATCCCATTCCTGGACGAACTCTTCGTGCGGTTGCTGAACTTACTTCAGCTTTTTCAAAGAATCCAGATTTAGAAAGTATTTCGATTACTGGGATATCTATCGATTCACATCAAATTGAAGCCGGTGATTTATTTGTCGCAGTTGCTGGCACAAAAGTTCATGGGGCAACTTATGCTGGTAATGCAAAATTAAATGGTGCTGTTGCAGTTCTAACTGATGAAGTTGGTGCTGGCATAATTAGCGATCTACCAGTTTTAGTAGTTACAAACCCTCGGGCAGCAGCAGGAGTGATTGCAGCCTGGCTACATAAAGAACCGATGCGCGACATGTTTAGCGTCGGAGTAACTGGCACGAATGGCAAAACCACTGTAACGACATTGATGTATCAGATAGCAATGGCCGCTAGCCGGCAGAGTGGATTAGTCGGAACTGTTGAAACCCGAATCGGTGATGAAGTCATTGAAGCGCTTCGCACCACTCCTGAAGCCCCTGAACTACAGTTTTTAGCTGCGGTAATGCGTGAGCGGCACATGCGCAATCTATTTATGGAAGTTTCCAGCCACGCAATTTCGCTAAATCGAATTGGTGGCTCACATTTTGATATTGCGGCTTTTACTAATCTGTCCCAAGATCACTTGGATTTCCATGCCGACATGGATTCCTACTTTGCCGCAAAAGCTGGGCTCTTTAGCCATAAATATGCCGATACTGCCTATATAAATATTGATTCCCCATGGGCAGCGAGACTTTTGGAAATTCAAGAATTGCCAGTAGTCCGAATTTCACGTCAGGAAAAGTCAGCAGATTGGTATTTTGATCACATCGAAATTGGAGTTCGCAGCACCGCAATCGCAATTAGAGGTTCTGGTGGAATTTTGATTGAGACTTCTACTAAATTGGTAGGAGATTTCAATTTAGATAATCTACTAATGGCGATAGCAATTTGCGTTGCCAGCGGCATTGATCCAATCGACATCGCAGCTATTACGCCATCGTTAACTGGCGCTGAAGGCCGACTTGAAAAAGTTGATCTAGGCCAGTCATTTAGCGCCCTAGTTGATTATGCACACTCACCAGATTCAGTTGCAAGTGTCTTGGAGACTTTAAGGAAAAGTACCGTTGGGAAAGTTATCGCAGTTCTAGGTTGCGGTGGTGACCGAGACAAAAGTAAGCGACCACTAATGGGCGCTGCTCTATTAGCCGGATCTGACTTAGCGATTTTTACCAGTGATAATCCGCGAAGTGAAGATCCAGCTCAAATCATAAAAGAGATGGTTTCTGGTTTAACTCTGCCTGGTACTAGTGAAGTTGAACCTGATCGAAAACGAGCAATTGAAATTGCGGTGGCCGCAGCAAAACCTGGTGATGTAGTTGTGATTCTAGGAAAAGGACATGAATCAGGCCAAGAGATTGCCGGCGTCAAACATAACTTTGATGATCGTTTAGTTCTTGCCGCCGCGATAGAGGCGACCCCATGATCAAATTATCAGCTCGTGAAATCTCACTCATTGTTAATGGCTCACTTCATGGTGATGAAAACATTATGGTGACACAGACACCGGTATTTGATTCGCGCAAAGCTATAGCGGGCTCACTCTTTCTGGCTCTAATTGGTGAGAATACCGATGGCCATAGTTTCTGTTCTGATGCGTTCGCAAACGGTGCAGTATTGGCACTTACCACTCAGGTAGTTGATCAACCTTGTGTGGTCGTATCTGATGTCATGCAGGCAGTGGCTGACTTAGCCAAATTTGCTCGAGTGCAGTTAGAGAATTTAACGGTCATTGGAATCACTGGATCGCAGGGCAAAACCACCACTAAAGATCTGCTCAACTACATACTTTCTTCAGTTGGTGAGACAGTTGCGCCGATTGGTTCATTTAATAATGAGTTAGGTGTTCCGCTTACGATATTAGAGTGCAATGAGCAAACTAAGTACTGCATCGTCGAAATGGGTGCTCGTCATATTGGTGATATTTCGGTACTTTGCGAAATTGCTAAACCTAAAATTGGCGCAGTTCTAAAAGTTGGCAATGCACACATTGGTGAATTTGGTTCTCGCGAAGCAATTGCGCACGCTAAATCAGAATTAATTTCTTCACTAGTTAGCGGTGGCACAGCTGTTCTTGGAACTTACGATCAATTTACACCTGCCATGAAAGTTGGCGATGGGGTAGCAGTGCTTACTTTTGGCGAGCGAAGTGATTGCAGTGTGCGGGCTGCAGATGTTGAGATACGCGAAGGACGTCCGCACTTTGATTTAGTTACCAAATCTGGACGCGCAGCTGTTGGAATGCGACTAGTTGGACTACATCAAATTCCGAATGCTTTGGCTGCAGCAGCGATCTCAAGCGCGCTGGGATTATCGGTTGATCAAATAGCTGGAGCTCTATCAATGGCTGAACTGGCTAGCAAATGGCGAATGGAAATTTTTGAATTAGATGGTCGATTGATGATTAATGATTCATATAACGCTAATCCTGAATCAATGGCAGCTGCGCTACGAACATTAGCTTTGTTTGCCCAAGAACGCGGCGGATCATCTTGGGCAGTGTTAGGAAAGATGCATGAACTAGGACCATCTGAAAACGATGACCATGCCGCTATTGGAAAATTGGTTAGCGATTTGGCAATCGATCATCTTCTTACAGTTTCCATGCCTGCCTATGGCGAGGGCGTTCCAAGTAATAGTGAGACTAAGGTGCACGCACAAAATGATAAGAACTCAGTTGTCGAATTGTTAAATCAGATGCAATCCGGTGATGTGTTGCTGGTGAAAGCATCGCGAGCCGAACACTTCGAAGAAATAGCCCAAGAATTAGCAGCGAACTGGCAAACTGAGTCAGGAAAGAAGGATGACGAATAAATGAGACAGATACTTATCTCGGGTGCAGTTGCGCTCTTCTTCGCTTTATTCGGCACCCCGGCGTTAATTAGATTGTTAGCCAAGCGCGGATATGGTCAAATCATTCGAGATGACGGACCTAGCTCACACCACACTAAACGTGGCACTCCAACTATGGGTGGCTTAATTATTATTTTCGCAGCGATTGCGGGATATTTGCTAAGTCATGGAATAACACAGACGGCTATGACGGCTTCGGCGCTCTTGGTAATTGCCTTAGTAGTCGGACTTGGCTTTGTTGGATTCTTAGATGACTGGCTAAAAGTTTCTCGAGAAAAATCTTTGGGCCTTAAGGGCCGGTATAAAATTGTTGGGCAAGTATTAATTGCAGCGACCTTTGGATATTTCGGAATTCAATTTGCTGATAACGAAGGTCTAACGCCAATCTCATTGAATTTATCAGCGGTTCGTGACACCAGTATCGTGCTCGGTGGCGTGCTAGTTGTAATTTGGATTGCGTTAATGGTAACTGCCACTAGTAATGGCGTGAATTTAACTGATGGTCTTGATGGCTTAGCAACCGGTGCTTCGGTGATGACTTTCTTAGCTTTCATCTTGATCGGAATTTGGGAGTTTGGTCAAAGTTGTGAGATCGCTGCAGATGTTGCAAGCGGCTGCTATTCAGTTCGTGACCCACTGGACTTAGCGGTATTGGCAGCTGCTCTTGCTGGCGCATGCACCGGATTTCTTTGGTGGAATGCTTCGCCCGCAAAAATATTTATGGGAGATACCGGATCGTTGGCTCTCGGTGGCGCGCTAGCAGGCTTAGCCAGCACCTTAAGAGTTCAACTTCTATTGATACCGCTAGGTGGACTATTCGTAATCATTACGATGTCGGTAATTATTCAGACGTTGTATTTCAAAGCAACTGGTGGAAAAAGAATCTTTAGAATGGCGCCACTGCACCATCACTTTGAATTAAAGGGCTGGGGCGAAGTAACTATTGTTTTGCGTTTCTGGATCATCGCAGGATTGTGCGTAGCCCTTGGTTTGGGCCTCTTCTACGCCCAATGGTTAAGCCTCGAGAGCTAAAAAATGTCTATTACTCCAACATTGACAACACTGGGCGGCGTAACGCTCGCTCATGCAAGAGTGTTGGTACTTGGTGGCGGAGTTACTGGTCGATCTGTTGCTCAAGTTCTAAGCAACATGGGTGCTGAGATTTCTGTTTATGATGAAAGTCAGAGCAGTGAATTTGATTTTCATCGGGTAACACTTAACGAGGTGTCAAATATCAACTGGGCAGCTGCCGTTGTTTCACCAGGTTGGCGGCCTAGTCATCCAATTATTGCCGATCTTCGAAATCGCGAAATTCAATTACTAAATGAAATTGATCTGGCTTGGGAAATTAAGCAACAGGTAGCACCGGGGCAGAAGTGGTTAGCAGTAACCGGTACTAACGGTAAAACTTCAACCGTAGAACTAACCGAAGCTATTCTTAAAGCTGCCGGTGTAAACGCTTTCGCTTGTGGCAATGTCGGAACTCCGGTAATTGATGCCGTCACCTCTGATCAAAGATATGAGTATTTAATTCTAGAACTTTCCTCATTCCAGCTGCATTGGGCTGAATCAGCCGAATTTGTGGCCGGTTCAATCCTAAATATTGCACTAGATCATATTGATTGGCATGGCTCTTTGGCCGAGTACGCCAAAGCAAAATTAGATTTGTTGAGTCGCTCAGTAACTGTGATCCTAAATGGCGATGATGCATTAGTTGTTGAAGGAAGTGCGCACTGGCAAGGACGAAAAGTTTTCTACACCCTGCAGACCCCTAAGCCAGGTGAGATCGGGTTAGTTGAAGATCTCTTGGTTGATCGAGCTTTTGTGGTAGATCCTATGGAAGCTGCCATGTTTTGCGAGTTGAGTGAAGTGCAACCAACTGCGCCACATTCAGTTGCAAATGCGTTAGCGGCTGCCGGATTAGCGCGAGCAATTGGAATCGACCATGAAGTAATTCGTGGGGCAATTAAGAAATTTAGACCAGGACGACATCGCATTGAATTAGTTTTAGAGCAGAACGGAGTTCGCTGGATTGATGATTCCAAAGCAACTAACCCACATGCGGCCCAGGCATCTCTAATGTCACAGCTCAGCGTGGTCTGGATTGCTGGGGGGCTGGCTAAAGGCGCCGAGATGGGTGACTTAATTGCGCAAGTGGGATCACGATTGCGCGGGGCTGTGTTGATAGGCACCGATCGAGAATTAATCGCCCATGAACTAGAGAACAAATATCCAAAGGTGGCTCTAGTTCGCGTAGATCCAAAACCTGGTCATGATCGAAGCAGTGCCGATAACGAATTTATGAATCAGATAGTCACCGAGGCAAAACTTCTAGCTCAAAATGGGGACGCCGTACTACTAGCGCCAGCATGTGCGTCGATGGACCAATTCGTTTCATATGGCGATCGCGGCGATCGTTTTGCTAAATCAGTTCGAGAAATAGTGGGTAATAATGACAACGCAAGTTAAGCGCAGCAAGTTACTTCAGCCATTTAATACTTTTGCGCTCTTTGCCATCTGCGTAACAGCTTTAAGTATCTTAGGTTTGGTAATGGTTTTCTCGGCCTCGACTATTTACTCAACCAAAGTAAATGGCAATACTTACGGAACATTTGTAAGGCAGCTGGTATTTCTAATATTAGCGCTACCTATTGGCTGGGTAGCCGCAAAGTTACGACTTAATTTATGGCGGGCAATCGGTCGTGTTTCGCTATTGGTTTCCATTGGTATGTTAGCCGTGTTATTGATTCCAGGAATTGGTCATGCTGTTAATGGCAACCGAAATTGGATTGGGATCGGACCTTTTGTGGTTCAGCCTTCTGAGTTCGCTAAATTCTTAATGATTCTTTGGGCTGCAACAATGTTGGCACAGTATGAAAATGCCGGAGTTGTGCGAACAAATGTATTGAAATTAATTGTCCCTGGATATTTCGGTGTTTTAATCTTTGTTTTAGCCGGAAAAGATTTAGGAACTGCCGCCGTTATTGGCGCGACTATGGCTGGGTTGCTTTTTATTTCTGGAATCCCACTTCGACTCTTTGCCACAGTTTCTGCAGTAGGTATGGCTGGAATAAGTGTTCTAATTCTTACTTCCCCATATCGAGCAGCTCGATTCCTGGTTGTATTTAATCCCTTCGCTGAAGGTGACTACAAGAATTTTGGTTGGCAACCAGCACATAGTTTGATGGGTCTGGCAACTGGTGGACTATTAGGCGTTGGCCTCGGAGCTAGTCGGCAAAAATGGGGTTATTTAGCTGAAGCTCATACAGATTTTATCTTCTCGGTAATTGGTGAAGAACTAGGGCTACTTGGAACCATAGCGACAATATTGCTTTTCTGCGGTTTGATATTTGCCATTTTCCGGATTGCAATGCGCGCAAGTGATCCGATGGTGAGATTTACATGTGCGGGTATTGGAGTTTGGATCTCAATTCAATGTTTCTTTAACATTGGATCAGCAATTAGTTTGGTTCCAGTAGTCGGAGTTACCTTGCCATTGATCTCATACGGTGGCTCATCGCTGATTTCTACCTATTTGGCGCTGGGCTTTGTGTTAGGCGCAGCACTTCGTGATCCAGAAGTTGCTCGCGGAATCCGAGAATTCCGAAAGTCGAATTCAAAATGAAGATAGTCCTAGCAGGGGCGGGTACTGCTGGTCATATCGAACCAGCTTTAGCTGTAGCCGATGCCTGGAAAAAAGAATTCCCAACAAGTAAGTTTGAGTTCGTTGGAACTGCGGCAGGCTTAGAGAACGTTTTAGTTACTGGTGCTGGATATAAACTGAGCACAATTGCCAAAGTTACTCTGCCGCGATCGCTTTCACCAGCTGGATTGTTAGCACCACTTCGTTTTGGGCAAGCACTTTCTAAATCAATCCAGATAGTAAATGGTGCTGACTGCGTAATTGGTTTTGGCGGATATGTATCAGCTCCGATTTACTTAGCCGCCGCCTTACGTAGAATTCCATTTGTAATACATGAAGCAAATGCGATACCTGGCTGGGCGAATAAATTTGGTGCATTTTTGGGTGGGGCAATAGCGGTCGGCAAACCAGTTAAGGCTGGAAAATTTAAAAGCGCCGAAGTTGTTGGGTTGCCGCTTAAGTCAGCGATAAGTGCTGCCTTTGATGGCGCTAAGAGTAATTGGCCTGCTGCCCGCAACGCAGCCAAATCTAAACTCGAAATCAAATCTGGCAAACCCTTGCTTTTAATTATGGGTGGATCACAAGGTTCCGCTGCGATCAATTCAGTTGTTGCCAGCTCGCTTTCGAATTTACTTAACGACTTTGAGGTTATTCACTCAGTTGGCGGCAAGAATGAGCTGCCGTTAGCAAGTGCTGGATATCAGCCGGTTTCCTATATCGAGGATATGGCTACAGCTTACTTGGCTGCCGACTTAGTTATCGGTCGTAGTGGTGCGATTACTTGCGCTGAAATCAATGCTTTGGGTAAATATGCGATCTTTATTCCACTAGCCATTGGTAATGGCGAGCAAGCGCGCAATGCTGACTTTCTCATTGAACAAGGTCGTGCGGTACTAGTGTCACAAAGTGAATTCAGCGCGCAGTGGCTGATGAAAAATATCTCTCGCGCGCTGGCGAAATCCCATGAATTTATGGCTGGAAACGAAAGTGATCGCGCCGCTGTCGCAAATATTGTTAACTTAATGCGCCGTCATGCCAGAATTGGTTAAATGAAGCCGAATCTAACTTTGCCAGAGTTAATTGGTAAGCGCGTGCACTTCATCGGTATTGGCGGAGCTGGTATGAGCGGCTTAGCTCGTATTTCACTTTCACACGGAATTAAAGTTTCCGGCTCTGATGCTAAGGATTCAAATGTTGTTGATGCCCTGACCGCCCTTGGCGCAAGCGTTACTGTCGGACACCAAAGTGAGAACGTTGATGGGGCAGATCTAGTTGTTTTCTCAACTGCCATTTCGGAGAGTAATCCAGAACGATTACGTGCTATCGAATTAGGAATTCCGCTAATTGCTCGAGCAACTGCGTTGGCACTTCTAATGTCAGAATCCAAAAGTATAGCGGTAGCAGGAACGCATGGAAAAACTACAACTTCATCAATGCTCACCGTCGCTCTTCAAGCAACCGGCGCTGACCCTTCTTTTGCGATCGGCGGCACAATTACGGCGTCTGGCTCGAATGCACATCGAGGCACTGGTGAATATTTTGTGGCCGAAGCCGATGAATCCGATGGCTCCTTCATTGCGTATCACCCTTATGGCGCAATAATTACAAATATTGAATTCGATCACGTCGACTACTTTGCTGACGAGAACGCAGTTTTTGAAGTCTTTACAGATTTTATTACAACAATAGATAGCGATGGGTTTTTGATTTACTGTAATGACGATAAAGGAGCGCGCAAGCTTGGCAGTGCTATAACAAGCACGCGCACTTTTACTTATGGCACCTCACCAGATTCGGATTTAGTCATTGATCAAATAACTCTTTTGCCGCTTGGCTCAAGCGGTCGCGCCATCTGGCACGGAAAGGTAATTGGCAAACTAGAGCTAAATGTTCCGGGCCACCATAATCTGATGAATGCAGCTGCCGCACTTGCAACCGGAATAGTTCTTGAACAAGCCCCGGGCGAAATGATTGATGGCTTATCAACCTTTAAGGGAGCTGGTCGACGTTTTGAAATAAAGGGCACCATCAACGGAATTCGAGTAATTGATGACTACGGCCATCACCCAACTGAAATTGAAGTGACTTTGACCGCAGCGCGCAGGTTTGTCGGTGATGGCCGATTAATCGTAGTTTTTCAACCGCACCGATACTCGCGCACTAAAGCGTTCATTGACAATTTCGCGACCGCCTTAGATTTGGCTGATGAAGTAGTTGTGCTTGAAATTTATGCCGCTAGCGAGAAACCAATAGCTGGAATTAGCTCGGAAGCGATTGTTGAAAAAATGACCCGCGGTCAGTTCATTCCTAACTTTATAGATGCCGTGGAAACAGTTGTAAAATCTGCAAAACCTGGTGATGTAATAATCACACTGGGTGCCGGCGATGTGAGTTCCCTAGCGCCAATCATCGTAGAAGAGCTAGCTAAGTAAATGTTCTTACGTAAACATCGATTATTCACAGTTTTGGCGATCTTGCTAACAACTGGTTTGGCTTATCTACTTGGATGGTCGAATGTTCTTACTATCAAAGAGATTAGCTACATAGGATCACCAACAAAGAGTAGCGAGGCAACAGTTAAGGCTCTGGCTAATATAGAAATCGGTGAACGACTTGCTCGAGTTGAAACGCGCAAAATTGCGGGACGGCTACAGACCTTGCCATGGATTGAAAGTGCCGATCTATCGCGCAATTGGTTTTCTGGAAAAATCGTTGTAGCAGTCACGCCGCGAATACCGATTGCCACTTTTAACGGAGAACTGATGGATGCGACCGGCAAAAGATTTGAGTTGCCAGGAGGCTTTAAATCAAAGCTGCCTTCAGTTTTTGCCAGAGATACCAAAAGTGGCTTAGCTGCGATCAAGTTATTCACTAAATTGCCGACTGAATTCTCAACCCGTACTTCAGCCTTTACCGCCATCTCACCTGAAAATATTAATTTTAAAATAGTTGAAGGCAAACGCTCACTTATGGTTATCTGGGGATCTGATATTGAAATTGATCTTAAACTCAAGGTATATAGGGCTTTGGTGGCACTTCCCGAGAATTCAAAAATAAAGAAAATTGATTTAACCGAACCTCGTTCTCCAATTGTAAAATAAAATATTGATGTAAAAATAGTTAAAATAAAAAATAAAAAAGATGCGTGGCGGTCTTTGCCTACCTGACCTACTAAGAATACTTTCGCCTATATATCAGGCATAACAGTGATTCTCAACTTGAGGTTTACTGTTCTTTAGGAGGATAAAAAGTGGCTTCACCACAGAATTATTTAGCGGTCATCAAAGTTGTTGGTATTGGTGGCGGTGGAGTTAATGCAATAAATCGCATGATCGATGTTGGTTTAAAGGGCGTCGAGTTCATTGCGATTAATACTGATGCACAACATTTGTTAATGAGTGATGCTGATGTGAAATTAGATATTGGTCGCAAGTCAACTAAAGGTCTTGGTGCTGGCGCTGCACCGGAAAAAGGTCGCGAAGCCGCGTTAGATCACGCAGATGAAATCGAAGAAATTTTGCGCGGTGCGGATATGGTTTTCGTAACTGCTGGTGAAGGTGGCGGTACTGGCACTGGAGGCGCTCCAATTGTTGCAAAAATTGCACGCGATTTAGGTGCGTTAACAATTGGTGTTGTTACTCGTCCATTTAGCTTTGAAGGAAAGATTCGCCAATCGCAAGCTGATATCGGGATTGAAGAACTTCGCAGCGAAGTAGACACTTTAATTGTTATTCCAAATGATCGCTTGTTAGCAATTAGTGATCGCAGCATTACAGCAGTTGATGCTTTTAGATCAGCTGATCAAGTTCTGCTTTCTGGTGTTCAAGGCATTACCGAAATCATTACCCAGCCAGGTTTAATTAACTTGGACTTTGCAGATGTTAAAACTGTCATGACTGATGCTGGTTCAGCGCTAATGGGTATCGGTTCTGCTCGTGGCGAAGATCGTGCTCGTCGCGCTGCTGAACTTGCTATCTCAAGTCCGCTTCTTGAAGCTTCAATAGATGGCGCAATGGGCGTATTGCTTTCAGTTGCGGGTGGATCGGATTTAGGTTTGTTCGAAATAAACGAAGCGTGCGAACTTGTACAAGCCTCAGCGCATCCAGATGCGCGGATTATTTTCGGAACTACTATCGATGATGCACTAGGCGATGAAGTACGCATAACCGTTATAGCAGCTGGTTTTTCTGGGGGAGAGCCAAAGAAGGTTTCGGTTCCGGTTATAAATGCAGCTGCCCTTTCAGGCAATGCTGATCCGCTACCAACAAATGACCCAATTTCGGTTGCACTTGATCTAGATGGCGATCGTCCATTACGTCCACGCGTAAAGTTTGAAGAGTTGGTCTCTGAGGACGATATTGATGTGCCTGACTTTATGAAGTAGAAATGGAAAGTTTCTTTACTAATCGCCATGGTGGTTTTAGCCATGGCGATTACTCTTCCTGGAACTTAGCCAGTCATGTCGGCGATGATCCAACTGATGTTGAGCGAAATCGAGAGAAGTTACGGGATCGCGTTGGCGAATTCGCAATAATGTCGCAGGTACACGGCGATAGCGTTTTTATTGTTGATCAAGTTCCGGTGCAAGCTCCCGTGGCAGATGCCCTGATTTCCGCAAACCCCGAGATAGCTTTGGTAGTAATGGTTGCTGATTGCATTCCACTTTTATTGCGCAGTGAAAATTTAGTTGCAGCCGTTCATGTTGGCAGGGCTGGTTTAATGAATTCAATTGCCTTGAAAACTGTGGCCATGATGACCGCCCTTGGCGCAAACCAGATTATGGGAAATATCGGGCCTGCCATTTGTGGAAATTGCTATGAAGTTCCGCAAGAGTTACAAGATGAAGTTATTGCGATACATCCACTGGCAAGAAGTAAAACCAGAACTGGTACGCCAGCGCTAGATTTGCCGAAAGCGCTAATTGCGGCGCTAGCCGAAGTTGATGTGCCAGTGGGAATATCAACTGGCTGCACGTTGGAAGATGAGAATTATTTCTCCTATCGACGTAATCAGATAACTGGTCGTCAAGCTGGAGTTATAAAATTATGAGTAGTCGCAAAGATGAGATAGCTCGAAATCTGCGCGAGGTTAGAGAGCGCATTAATCGTGCCGCCCAATCTGGCGATAGAGACCCGGCTGAGATTGAATTAATCATCGTCACTAAGACTTTCCCAATTTCAGATATCGAAATTCTGCGCGACTTAGGCGAATTGAATTTTGGCGAGAATAGAGATCAAGAGGCAGGCCCAAAAGCTCAAACGATCCCAGCTACCTGGCATTTTCAAGGCCAAATTCAGAGCAACAAAATTAAATCCATCTGCGAATGGGCTGATGTAATTCATTCGATCTCCAGTGAAAAAGAAATCCTTAAATTTGCCCAGAGCCCCCGTAGCCATCAAGTTTTCTTGCAGGTTTCCCTAGATGGCGAACTCGGTCGCGGGGGAGCAAGTAGGTCAGATTTGGCCCAGTTGGCTGACCTAGTAAATGAGAGTAATAACTTAGAACTTTTAGGGCTAATGGCTGTTGCCCCACTAGGTGTAGAGCCGGAAAAAGCATTTGCTGATTTGGCCCAGATAAATCAAGGGTTTAAGAGTCAATTCCCAAACTCTAAATATCTATCCGCTGGCATGAGTGGCGACTTTGAAGCAGCTATCAAGTTTGGTGCGACACATATTCGAGTAGGTAGTTCAATCCTCGGTTCCAGATCACCCCACTAGTAACCTTGCCTTATGGCATTTTCAGTTCACAAAATGGCGACCTTCTTAGGTCTAAAAGACGATCCAGAGCTAGATCAAGTTGCATTTGCGCAAGAACCTGTGCGCAGTGGAGCGGTATCAGTTCGCGAACCTCGCGGATCGGTAGTGCGAAATGTTGCCTCACGTCCGGTAGCTGTGGCGGTTCAACCTGAGCTCTCACCTATGGATCGCATCATTACTTTGCACCCACGCACTTACAGCGAAGCGCGCACAATTGGCGAGCAGTATCGCGAAGGCAATCCAGTAATTATGAACTTAAGCGACATGGAAGAAACAGAGCGCAAGCGTTTAGTTGACTTCGCAAGTGGTTTAGTTTTTGGATTACACGGAAGCATCGAACGTGTGACTTCAAAAGTATTCTTGCTCTCACCTGAGAATGTAAGTGTCAGTAATGACGCAAAAAACGCAGCAGCTGAAGCATCCTTTTTCAACCAGAGCTGATTCTTAGATGTTTAGTATTGGTGGCTTAATAGCCGATTTACTTCAACTCTTTTTACTCTGTTTATTCCTGCGCCTAATCTTGGATTATGTTCGAATGGCTAAGCCTGATTGGCGGCCAAGTGGCATTCTCCTGATCGTTGCAGATTTTATTTATGCCGTAACTGATAAGCCGCTTCGCTTTGTGCGTCGCTTTGTGAAACCACTTCGACTGGGTGGAATCAGCATCGATCTTTCAATGTTAATTCTCTTTATTGTAATTTCGCGGGTCGCCCCGCTTCTGCGCTCGTTTTAACTAAACCTGTTTAACTAACTTAACTGTTAAGCCAAGTTCGTTTTCACCAAGATCAAGTGCTTGCTCTGCCTGCATTTGAGTTGCTAGTACTTCACCTTGGATATGTGACAAGTCTGCAGCGATAGCATCCAGCACATCGTTATTGGCGTTGTAAGTGACGTTAATTCGATCTGAGATATCAAAACCATTAGTTTTTCGAGCGTCTTGAATAAAGCGAATAACTTCGCGTACCAGGCCTGCGCTAATTAGGGCTGGACTTAAGGCTAAGTCAAGAGCAACGCTCTCACCATCATGGCTAGCTACATTCCAACCGCTCTTAGGGGTTTCAGTAACTACCAAATCATCGAGAGTAATTTCCCACTCGCTAACCTGAGTCGAACTATTTGAACGCAAAGTTGTGACTAATTCTGCGGGGTTCTGCGCTGAGATTGCTTTAGCAATATCTTGTACAGCGCCTCCAAATTTTGTACCCAGAGTACGGAAGTTGGCCTTGATAGAGATATCAACTAATTCGCCATCAGCGCTAGCAATATCTTCCAGATCAATCACATTTAACTCTTCGGCAATTTGCTCTTTCATAGCAACGGGTAGCGCTGCCCAGCCTTTAGCTGAAATCAGAGCACGTTGCAGCGGTTGACGAATTTTCACGCCACTTTCGGCGCGAGCTGCGCGTCCTAGTTCAACTATGCGTTTAGTTAAAGCAACTTGGGCCGAAAGCGTTGCATCAATCTGACTTCGATTAGCAACCGGGAAATTAGTTAGGTGAACTGAGCTACTCGCATTTGCATCAACTGGACGCACAAGTACTTGCCAAACTTCCTCAGTAATAAATGGCACCATTGGTGACATTAATTGGGTCAGAACTACTAGTGATTCATGCAGAGTTGCCATGGCGGCTACATCGCCATCCCAGAATCGGCGTCTGGATCGACGAACGTACCAATTAGAAAGGTCATCGATAAATGCTGCTAGTGCTTTACCGGCACGTTGTGAATCGAAATCGCTAAGTGCTTCATCAACTTCAATTATTAGTGACTGTAATTCGCTATTGATCCAGCGATCCATAAGTGGGCGGGTGTCCATTGCCGGAGCTTGTGATAACTCAAAATTTGCTGCTTGCGCATACAAAGCATGGAAAGAAACGGTATTCCAATAGGTTAATAGTGTTTTGCGAATAACTTCAGTAATTGCCTCGTGCCCAACACGACGAGCAGACCATGGCGAACCAGCGGCCAACATGTACCAACGAATCGCATCGGCGCCATGTTGTTCCATCAGCGCCATTGGTTCTAAAACATTGCCTAAGTGCTTACTCATCTTGCGGCCATCTTTATCAAGAATGTGACCAAGGCAGAGAACAGTTTTGTAAGAAGATTGATCGAAGACAAGGGTTCCGATAGTCATTAACGTGTAGAACCAGCCGCGAGTTTGATCAATTGCTTCGCAGATGAAGTCAGCTGGGTAGGCAGCGGCGAATTTCTCTTTGGAACCCTCTTTGTGTGGGTAACCAAATTGGGCAAATGGCATTGCACCTGAGTCATACCAGCAGTCAATAACTTCTGGGGTGCGAGTCATTGGCTCTTTACACTCTGCGCAGTTAAATAAAATGTCATCAACAAATGGACGATGGGGATCTAGGTTGGAAAGTTCTTGCCCAGCTAGTTCACCGAGTTCGGCTAACGAGCCAACACAAACTTCATGTTTATTCTCGCAACGCCAAATAGGTAGTGGCGTACCCCAGAAACGATTTCGGCTTAGCGCCCAGTCAATATTGTTATTTAACCAATCTCCGTATCGACCGGTCTTAATTGTTTCTGGATGCCAGTCAGTTTTTTCATTCTCGCGAATGAGCGCATCCTTGATCGAAGTCGTGCGGATATACCAAGAAGGTTGTGCGTAATAAATTAGAGCTGTGTGACAGCGCCAGCAATGTGGGTACGAGTGTTCGTATTGCACATGCTTATATAGAACACCAAGAGATTTGAGCTCTTTAACTAACGGTTTGTCAGCATCTTTAAAGAAGAGACCGCCAACTAATTTAACTTCAGGTAAAAACTTGCCATCAGGTGCAATTGGATTAACAACTGGCAAGCCGTATGAGCGACAGACCGCTAAGTCATCAGCGCCAAATGCGGGGGATTGATGTACTAAACCTGTGCCATCTTCTGTCGTTACGTAAGTAGCTAGAACAACGAAGTGGGCATCTGGAATCTCTACGAAATCAAAGGGGCGTTGGTATTTGGTATGTTCAAGTGCGCTACCTGGCATGCTCTGCAATATTTCAACTTCACCTTTGAGGGCTGAAATTAGATTCTCGGCAACTATTAGAACTTCACTACTAGAAACTTCATCCAGCACTGTTGTTACTTTGGCAACTACATAAGTCACTTCTGGATGTACGGCGATAGCGGTGTTTGAAACTAAAGTCCAAGGGGTGGTTGTCCACACTAACAGCGCTGCGCCTAGCTCTTGCAGGGGGCCGCTAGTAACTGGGAAACGCACGAATACCGATGGATCAGTAACAGTTTCATAGCCTTGCGCTAATTCGTGATCTGATAAACCAGTTCCACAGCGAGGGCAATATGGTGCAACGCGATGATCTTGTACGAGTAAACCTTTTTGCCAAATCTCTTTTAAGCTCCACCAAACACTCTCGACATATTGTGGCGACATAGTCCAATAAGCTTCTTCGAAATCAACCCAGAAGCCCATGCGATTAGTCATGTCGGTAAATGCACCAACGTGTCGCTGCACTGATTCGCGACACTTATCGTTAAAGGCTGCAATTCCAAATTTTTCAATATCGCCTTTGCCGGCAAAACCAAGTTCTTTTTCAACCGCAATCTCAACCGGCAAACCATGGCAATCCCAACCGGCATTGCGAATAACTTGCTTGCCTTTCATAGTATGAAAGCGCGGGAACACATCTTTAAATACGCGGGCTTCAATATGGTGAGTACCAGGTAAACCATTGGCTGTTGGTGGGCCTTCATAGAAAGTCCAAGTATCTGCGCCATCACGATTACTAACGGATTCTTCGAAAACCGAATTTTCTTTCCAGAAAGTCAGGATGGAACGCTCCATGGCAGGCAGATCAATAGCTGCTGGGATTGCGCGAAATGTCATTTACTACTCCATCTTCATAACTTTCGAAAATGGAGGGACGGGTTTCGCAACTTAGCGATCACCGCGGTACCACCCGCCTTATCTATCGCTAAGCCTGACTAGTCAGAAAAAGCAGTAGATCACTTATTTACTAGCGTTCAGATTCCAGTTCTACTGCGGCAGCTGCCGCCTCTTCTGGAACGCTCTCAGGTGATGGCCTGGTCATTGCGCTTTGAACCTGCGGGAATTCTATTCCAAGCAATGGCTGGCAACCAAAATTCGGCCTACTTTGAATAAGGCGCGGTGGCGCGAGTGGCATTTAGCGCTTATTGGGCATAAGGTGCCCCGCGTGCCTACCAAAAAAAGTGCTAAACCCGCTGCGAAGAAATCCCCTGCCAAAAAGGCAGCCCCAGCGAAGAAAGCCGTAGCGAAGAAGGCTCCGGCCAAGAAGGCAGCCCCTGCCAAGAAAGCGGTAGCGAAAAAAGCGCCGGCTAAGAAAGCTGCGCCAGTTAAAAAGGCCAAGACCAGTGTTGCCCGCCCAGCTGCAACTAAGCCAGCTTCTAGCAAAACAATTGGCAAACCATTTCCAGCTAAAGCCGGATCTAAAACCACAATTAGCGTTGATGAAAAATCACAAACGGTAAGTGTTAATACTGTTGTAATCGCGCCAGTTGAAGTTGTGGTTGAAGAACGTCGCCTAGTAATGCCACCACCACCGCGCCCTAATAAGAGTAGTAAAAAGATTGCACCTCTTAAGCCATTGAAAGCTGCGCCATCACCATTAGTTGCTGCCGAAAATGAAGGAGCATGGACTGCTGCTGAACTTAAAGCAATCCGGGCCGAGATTTCAAAAGAACTTCTGCGTTTGAAAGATGAGTTAGCAAAAGTTGAACTTGAGATGGATGATCTGATTCATTCTTCATCTGAAGGCGCTGGCGACGATCAGGCCGATGCGGGTACTAAAACTTTCGAGCGCGAACATGAAATGTCACTTGTAATTAATGCGCGCGACATGGTTCTACAAACCGAACGTGCTCTCGAGCGAATTGATACCAAGAGTTATGGCCTTTGCGAAGAATGTGGCAACACAATTGGTAAAGCCCGCTTACAAGTTTTCCCACGCGCAACGCTCTGCATGATCTGCAAAGCTAAGGAAGAACGGCGCTAACGTGCGCCGCCTCTATCTAGTTGCGGCACTTACATGGGGGCTGGACTTATCCTCCAAGATTTGGGCAGTAAATAATCTTTCTGCGCGTAATCCAGTCGAAATTCTAGGATCATTTTTCCAATTAACTTTAGTTCGAAACCCTGGGGCAGCTTTTAGTTTCGCAACTGGGGCAACAATTGTGTTCACCTTCATCTCTATTGCAGCCGTCATCGCAATTGTTTATTACAGCAGTAAAATAACCTCGATAGGTTGGGCAACCACCCTTGGCTTAGTTCTCGGTGGCGTTCTAGGTAACTTAACTGATCGACTTTTTCGAAGCCCAGGCTTTCTTAAAGGCGAAGTTATTGATTGGCTCGAGTTAACCCGATGGCCAGTATTTAATTTGGCCGATAGCGCGATCGTAGTTGCTGCGTTCCTAGCAATAGTTTTAACCATTAGAAATGTTGGGCCAGTAGATGTCGCAAAATAAAGGCAATCGTGAATTGCGGACTTTGGCTGTTCCTGAAGGTGTAGCTGGCGAACGAATCGATAGCGCGCTAACTCGCGTATTGGGTCTATCTCGAACTGCAGTTGTGCGACTCCTAGAAGATGGCGATATCACAACCGATGGTCGCGCACTTCTAAAATCAGAACGAGTTGAAGCCGGCCAAATAATTGAAGTCTTATTGCCAGCACCGCTAAATCCTGATCCAATTCCATTGACCCCAATTGAAGGTCTAACCGTTGTTTATGACGATGATGCAATTGTGGTTATTGATAAACCAGTTGGTTGCGCGGCACATCCAAGTCCAGGTTGGACTGGCCCAACTGTTGTCGGTGCGCTAACTGCGGCCGGTTACACAATTACTACAACTGGTCCAGCAGAACGTGCTGGCATTGTTCATCGCCTTGACGTCGGAACATCTGGATTAATGGTGGTGGCAAAATCTGATCAGGCTTATCACGTATTAAAGGATGCCTTTCGTGATCGCACTGTTGAAAAAATTTATCACGCACTCATTCAAGGACATATTGATCCTTCTAGTGGCACGATTGATGCACCGATTGATCGTCACCCAAAAGAGGATCATAGATTTGGCGTAGTAGCTAACGGCAAAATCAGTATTACTCACTATGAAGTAATTGAATATTATCGATCTGTTTCCCTAGTTCAAGTAGAACTTGAGACTGGCCGCACACATCAGATTAGAGTTCACTTCTCTGCCCTCCATCACCCACTTGTTGGCGATACAACTTATGGCGCAGATCCAGTATTAGCCAAAAGCTTAGGCATGGCGCGACCTTGGCTCCATGCCTTAGAACTACGCTTTGCCCACCCGATTACTGGGGCACCAATGTCGTTTAAGGCACCTTATCCAAGTGACCTGCAAACATCATTGGGGCTGCTCAGCGATGCGGTTCTTCCATAATTATCGGCCTTTCGGAAAGTAGATCTCTAACTAAATGTCTGACTCATTCGTTCACTTACACGTACATACCGAGTATTCGATGCTCGATGGTGCGGCACGCGTTGGCGAATTAGTTCAAGCAGCAGCCCAGCTAGAAATGCCGGCGATCGCAATGACCGATCACGGAAATGTTTTCGGCGCTTTTGACTTCTATAAGCAGGCAACTAAGGCCGGCATTAAACCAATCATTGGTATTGAAGCCTACGTTGCTCCCGAATCTAGATTTAATAAGAGCCGAGTTAAGTGGGCCGATGGCGGCGAAGACGATGTCTCGGGCGGTGGTTCTTATACCCATATGACGATGGTGGCTGAAAACAACGTCGGGCTAGCAAATCTTTTCCGGTTATCTTCGCTGGCATCACTGGAAGGCTTTTACTACAAACCGCGAATGGATCGTGAGTTACTTTCTAAATACGCGGAGGGAATTATTGCAACGACTGGTTGCCCAGGTGGCGAGATTCAGACTCGTCTACGTATGGGTGCTTACAAAGAAGCGTTGCGTGCGGCAAGTGATTACCGCGATATTTTCGGTGCCAATAATTTTTATCTCGAATTAATGGATCATGGAATTGAAATTGAAACTCGAGTTAAAGCCGATCTCTTAAAGTTAGCTAAAGATCTTAAGTTGCCGTTACTAGCAACTAATGATCTGCACTACACCGCTAAAGCTGATGCTAAATCACACGAAGCTTTGTTATGTGTGCAGTCAGGTTCGACGCTGGCTGATCCAAAACGATTTAAATTCGATAATGATGAATTTTATTTAAAGACGCCAGCCGAAATGCGCGAACTTTTTAAAGAGTTGCCTGAAGCCTGCGATAACACGCTGCTGATTGCCTCACGCTGCGATGTGAAATTACGCGAAAATGAAAATTTAATGCCAGTGTTCCCAGTACCTGCTGGTGAAACTGAAGTAACTTGGCTGGTTAAAGAGTCGCAAGCCGGTTTACTTCGCCGACTAAATGGCGAAGTACCTGCCGCGTATTCCGAACGTTTAAATTACGAACTTGAAGTCATGAACAAGATGGGTTTTCCTGGCTACTTCCTTGTGGTTGCCGACTTAGTTTCACATGCGCAAAGCCAAGGTATTCGAGTTGGCCCTGGACGTGGTTCTGCAGCCGGCTCTTTAGTTGCCTACGCCTTAGGTATTACTGGGCTTGACCCAATTGAACATGGGCTGTTGTTCGAGCGATTCCTAAATCCAGAACGTATCTCGATGCCTGATATCGATTTGGACTTCGATGAACGTCGTCGCAGCGAGATGATCCGTTATGCCACAACTAAATACGGCGAAGATCGCGTTGCTCAGATTATTACTTATGGCACAATCAAGTCTAAACAAGCAATTAAGGACTCAACTCGAGTACTTGGTTATCCATATGCAATAGGCGAGCGTTTAACTAAAGCTCTGCCTCCGGCTGTGATGGGTAAAGATATTTCATTAGGCGGTGTCTTTAATCCGCAAGATGACCGTTATGGAGAAGCTAGTGAATTCCGCCAACTCTATGACACTGATCCGGATAGCAAAGTAGTTGTAGATACTGCTCGTGGTCTGGAAGGACTTAAGCGACAGTGGGGTGTTCATGCTGCTGGTGTGATTCTCTCAGCCCAACCACTACTTGATGTAATTCCAATTCATCGTCGCGAAGCTGACGGTGCGATAATTACACAATTCGATATGGGCGCTTGCGAAGCTACTGGATTATTAAAGATGGACTTCTTAGGACTTCGAAATCTTTCAGTTCTAGATGATTGCTTGCTTAATATCAAAGCTAACCGCGGCGAAGATGTTGTACTCGAAACTTTAAAACTCGATGATAAAAAAACTTATGAGCTCCTTGCTCGCGGCGACACCCTGGGTGTGTTTCAACTCGATGGTGGGCCAATGCGCGCACTACTTAAAAGCTTGGCACCAGATTCATTTGCAGATATTTCAGCGGTAATTGCGTTATATCGTCCGGGCCCAATGGGTGAAAATGCGCACAACAACTACGCCGATCGTAAGAATAAACGTAAGCCAGTTGAACCAATTCATGCCGAACTCGAAAAACCACTCGAAGAAATTCTGGGCGACACCTACGGTCTGATTGTCTATCAAGAACAAGTAATGGCGATTGCCCAGAAAGTTGCGGGCTTCTCACTTGGTCGCGCAGATCTTTTGCGAAAGGCTATGGGTAAAAAGAATCGTGACGTGCTAGATAAAGAATATGTTCACTTCGAAAGTGGCATGCGTGGAAACGGTTTCTCAGCAGCGGCGATTAATCGTCTTTGGGATGTGCTAATTCCGTTCTCCGATTACGCGTTCAACCGTGCGCATAGCGCTGGTTACGGCATGGTCTCGTACTGGACCGGGTATTTAAAAGCTAATTACCCAGCCGAATACATGGCAGCGCTTCTAACAAGTGTTCGTGATGACAAAGATAAATCTGCCCTTTATTTATCTGAATGTCGCCGCATGGGTAGCAAAGTACTTCCGCCAGATGTTAATGAATCTGATGCCGAGTACACCCCGCGCGGAATCGATATCCGTTTTGGTTTAGCTGCAATTCGCAATGTTGGCGAAGGTGTCGTTGCATCGATTAAAGCAGCGCGCGAAGCTAAGGGCCGCTTTACTTCATTTGGTGATTTCTTAGCCAAGGTTGATGCGCAAGTCTGTAACAAGAAGACAATTGAGTCTTTGATTAAAGCTGGCGCTTTTGACTCTCTCGGTGACTCCCGTAAAGGTCTAATGAGTATTCATCTCGAGGCTATTGATTCGGTAATTGAAAGTAAGCGGGCCGAAGCGATTGGCCAATTTGATTTATTTGGTGGCGACAACACAACTTCAGTTGCAACCATGGAAGTAGAAGTACCAACTGGCGAATGGGAGAAAGCGCTGCTCTTGAGCTATGAGCGCGAGATGTTAGGTCTCTATGTTTCTGATCATCCACTTCTTGGCGTTGAACATATTCTGCGTGCAAGTGTTTCAAAATCAATTTCTGAGTTAATCGATGAAGGCGGAGATCACGAGCAGATTGTGACCATCGGCGGCTTGATCACTGGCATCACTCGCAAAATTACTAAAACTGGTTCGAACTGGGCTGTGGTAAATATTGAAGATTTAGAAGGCGCTCTCGAAGTTTTATTCTTCTCAAATACTTACAATCAATACGCCCTTACATTAACGACCGACCGAGTTGCACTCATTCGTGGCCGAGTAGATCGACGCGAGGACAAGCTTCGCTTTACTGCCCTTGAGGTAACTTTTCCGGATATTTCGCAAGGGCCAGCTGGTCCATTGGTTATCTCGATGCCAGTTGCCCAATGCACACCACCGATCGTTGATCGGTTGAAAGAGATCTTGCGAACTCATCCCGGAAAACGCGAAGTCCATCTGCAGTTAGAAGAACCCGCTGGCAACACAGTGATGAAGCTCGAATTTAAGGTCACATCTTCGCCAAGTTTGAGCGCTGATCTCAAAGCGATCCTTGGGGCTAATTGTCTGCAGAACGTATAGCTCTTAGAAGTAGAATAGGGGAGTGATTCGAACCCTCGATCTGCGTGGTCGCACTTTAAGTAAAGCGGAAATCAACCGCGAGATTCCGCGCGCTCGGTTAGATGTCGAAACCGCGATTATTGCGATTGCGCCGATTCTGAAGCGCGTTAAAACCGGCTCTGAAGAAACCCTGCGTGAGTTAGCTCAAGAATTCGATGGCGTGAAACCAGCCCAGATTCGAGTTCCACAGACTTCCCTTGATCAAGCTCTAGCCGAATTAGATCCAGCAATTCGCACAGCTCTCGAGCTTTCGATATCGCGAATCCGTAAAGTTCACGAAGACCAAGTGCGCAGCGTTAAGACCGTACAAGTTGTTGATGGCGGAACCGTAACTGAGAAATGGATTCCAGTAGATCGCGTTGGGTTATATGTTCCGGGTGGTCGCGCGGTTTATCCAAGTAGCGTCATGATGAATGTAGTTCCGGCCCAGATTGCAAAAGTTTCCAGTATCGCCGTTGCATCGCCGCCACAAAGTGAATTTGGTGGCTTACCG
Organism: Bifidobacterium breve; assembly: GCA_945883725.1. GTDB lineage: Bacteria > Actinomycetota > Actinomycetes > Nanopelagicales > Nanopelagicaceae > Planktophila. The sequence continues at coordinate 61,671 of CAMCXZ010000005.1, forward strand.
CACCCAACTATTTTGGCGACTTGCGCGTTACTTGGAATATCTGAAGTTTATGCCGTTGGTGGCGCACAGGCGATAGCGCTATTTGCTTACGGAATCGATGACTTCTGCGAAAAATGTGACTTAGTAACTGGCCCTGGAAATATTTATGTTGCCGCTGCTAAGCGCGCGCTTCGTGGCGTGATTGGCATTGACTCTGAAGCCGGCCCAACTGAAATCGCAATTCTGGCCGATGAAAGTGCTTTTGCAAGTGATGTTGCGGCAGATTTGATTAGCCAAGCTGAGCACGACCCAATCGCAGCTGCGGTACTGGTTACAACTTCATGTGAACTAGCAACTGCTGTTCAAGCAGAGCTAAAGGTTCGTGTGGCTGCGACCAAACATAGCGATCGAATCACGACGGCGCTTTCTGGTATCCAGTCGGCAATTGTTTTAGTCGATTCAATTTCGCAAGGTCTAGATGTGGTTAACGCATACGCGGCCGAACATTTAGAGATTCAAACTAAAAATGCAGCAAGTGATGCCGAACTAATTCGCAATGCTGGCGCTGTTTTCATTGGTCGATTCACGCCAGTCTCATTAGGTGACTACGCAGCTGGCTCTAACCATGTTCTGCCAACTGGCGGCTGCGCTTGTCATTCCAGCGGTTTATCAGTCCAAACGTTCCTACGTGGCTTGCACTTTGTTTCATACGATCAAAAGTCCTTCCTTGATTTAGTGCCAACTGTTGTGACACTTGCTAACTCTGAAGATTTACCGGCGCATGGCGAAGCAATGACCGCGCGCCTGGAGCAACTGTGAGTAATTCAAATAATTGGCCAACTTGGTTGCCACTTCGCGAACCACTTAAACCATTGTCGCCATATGGTGCGCCACAAGTTGCGGCAAGTGCTCAGCTAAATACCAATGAGAATCCGTTTGCACCATCTGCAGCGCTAGTTGCGGCAATTACAAAACGGGTCGGCGAAGTTAGCGCAACTCTTAATCGTTATCCAGATCGTGAGGCGATCGCATTACGTGCTGGGTTGGCGAAATACATAAGCGCCCAAACTGGAGTCGCTTTTGATCTGTCTAATCTCTGGGCCGCAAATGGCAGCAACGAAATTATCCAATCTATTTTTCTAGCATTTGGTCGCGAAAGCGCGCTTGGCTTTACGCCTTCCTATTCAATGCATCCGCTAATAGCCAAAGTAACTTCAGTTGATTGGTTAGATGGAAAGCGTCGCGAAGATCATTCACTTGATGTTGCCGCAGCCGTTGAGCAGGTACTTGCTACTAAGCCAACTCTTACCTTTATTACAACTCCAAATAATCCGACTGGTTCAGTAGTCAAAATTGCCGAAATTATTGAACTAGCTAAAGCCACGGCTTCGGTTGGCGGTTTGCTGGTAGTCGATGAGGCATACGCCGAATTCTCAAGCGAAACTTCTGCAGTTACCTTAATTGCGCAATATCCGAGCGTGATTGTTATTCGCACCATGAGTAAAGCATTTGCTTTTGCCGGCGCTCGATTAGGTTATCTAATTGCAGATCCAGCAGTCATTCAAGCTCTCCAACTGGTTCGCTTGCCGTATCACTTAAGTGCAATCACCCAAGCAGTTGCTGAAGTCGCACTTTCTTTTTCAGATGAACTCTTATCTGGTGTTGATACGTTAATTGCCCAGCGCGGGGTCGTGCAGGCTGGATTAACAAAGTTAGGTTTAACGATCACGCCAAGTGCGGCCAACTTCTTGCTCTTTGGTGGCTTTAACCAACCAGCAGATCAGATCTGGCAGAAGTTGCTAGATCGCGGCATCTTGATTCGAGATGTGGGATTATTAGGTCAACTTCGTGTAACCATCGGCACCGCCGCCGAAAATCAAGCATTTTTGTCAGCCCTATCGCAAGTTCTAGCAGAAGGAGATAAGTAGATGAGAACTGCCCGAGTCGAACGAAAGACTAAGGAATCTCATGTCCTCGTCGAATTGAATTTAGATGGCGATGGTTCAATCAACGTTGACACTGGTGTGCCATTTTTTGATCACATGCTCTCGCAACTAGGAAAGCACTCTGGCTTTAATTTAACGGTTAAAACTACTGGCGATGTTGATGTTGATTCACACCACACAGTTGAAGATACCTCACTTGCTTTCGGCCAAGCACTTCGTGAAGCATTGGGCGATAAAGCAGGCATCCGTCGCTTCGGTGATGCCATGGTTCCACTCGATGAAGTATTAGTTCAAGCAGCTGTTGACCTTTCTGGTCGACCATATTTAGTACATCGTCAACCAGAGATCGTTGAGCTAATCGGTACTTTCGACACCACTCTCGGAAAACATATTTGGGAATCAATTGTGGCTGAAGCACACATCGCACTTCACATCCGAGTTCTCGAAGGTCGCAATGCGCACCACGTATTCGAAGCGCAATTTAAGGCAGTGGCACGCGCATTGCGTGATGCGGTTTCACTAGATGGTCGCGTCTCCGGAATTCCATCAACTAAGGGTTCGTTGTAGGTCATCATTGATTGCAATTCTTGATTATGGCTCCGGAAATCTACGTTCAGCAGAACGTGCATTTGCGACGTCCGGTCACGATGTAGTTGTAACTGCTGATCGAAAAGTTGCCCTCGAAGCGAGTGGCTTAGTTATTCCTGGAGTTGGCGCATTTGCTGCTTGCATGAGTGGACTTAAAAGTGTTGACGGTGATGAGATAGCACGTGAACGTGTTGCACTTGGTCGACCAACGTTAGGCATCTGTATCGGAATGCAAATTCTCTTTGAGAGTGGGTTAGAACATGCCGAAAATGGTGCTCACCAAGGTGTTGGAATTTGGCCAGGTATGGTTAAAAAATTAAGCGCTCCGATTTTGCCGCACATGGGCTGGAATACAGTTTCAACAACCCCGGGCTCAACAATTTTTGCTGGGGTGGAAAATGAAAGTTTTTATTTTGTGCATTCATATGCAGCAACCGCGCCGGTCGGGCAGTATCAAGCCTGGTCTGAGTATGGCGAACCATTTTTAGCGGCAGTTGAAGATGGCGCACTAACGGCTACACAGTTTCATCCGGAAAAATCTGGCACCGCAGGACTTAAATTGATTTCGAACTGGAGCAAGAGTCTGTGAAAAAACTAGAACTTCTACCTGCCGTCGATGTTAAAGATGGTCGCGCAGTTCGCTTAGTTCAAGGCGCGCTGGATAAAGAAAGTATTTATGGCGCACCACTTGAAGTTGCACTCGAGTTTCAAGCAGCTGGCGCCGAATGGTTGCACTTAGTTGATCTAGACGCTGCCTTTGGCCGGGGGAGTAATGCCATGTTATTGGCTGAAGTAGTTGCGGCGCTAGATATCAAAGTCGAATTATCAGGTGGTATTCGTGATGATGAATCACTAAAGCGCGCATTAGCAACTGGCTGTACACGAGTTAATCTAGGAACTGCTGCTCTTGAAGATCCCGAATGGACAGCTAAAGTAATTAAGCAATATGGAGATCGAATCGCAGTTGGTCTCGATGTACGTGGCACAACACTGGCTGCTCGTGGCTGGACTAAAGAGGGCGGTGAACTTTTCGAAACTATTGAACGCCTTGATCGCGACGGTTGCTCTCGTTACATCGTTACCGATGTGGCAAAAGATGGTACCTTGACTGGACCAAATCTAGAATTACTAAAATCAGTTTGTGCTGCAACTAAAGCGCCAGTCGTCGCAAGTGGTGGCGTTTCGTCGTTGGCGGATATTGCTGCGATTGCCGAGCTAGTGGAAATTGGCGTCGAAGGTTCGATTGTTGGCAAAGCTCTCTACGCTGGTGCTTTCACTTTGCCTGAAGCGTTGGCAGTTGCAAATGGAAAGTTATAAGAAATGACACTAGCCAGTCGTGTTATCGCTTGCCTCGATGTTACTGATGGTCGAGTTGTAAAGGGAGTTAACTTCACCGATTTAGTCGATGCCGGCGATCCAGTTGAGATGGCGAAAGTTTATAACTTAGAAGGTGTTGACGAATTAACTTTCCTAGATATCTCAGCCAGCAACATGAACCGCGCGACAACTCTTGATGTAGTGGCTCGAACTGCTGAACAAGTCTTTATTCCATTAACTGTGGGTGGTGGAATTCGAAGTGTTGCTGATGTAAATAATCTACTGCGTGCCGGCGCCGATAAAATCTCGATTAACACTGCGGCAATAGCCCGACCTGAATTAATCTCCGAAATTGTTGATCGTTTCGGTTCCCAAGTTTTGGTCTTATCAGTTGATGCTCGTCGCGCAAATACCCCATCTGGTTTTGAAGTCACCACACACGGTGGTCGCGAGAGCGCTGGCCTTGATGCTTTAGCTTGGGTAGAAAAAGCTTGCGCACTTGGGGTCGGTGAAATTTTACTCAACTCAATGGATGCCGACGGCACTCGGGCGGGCTATGACATTGGCATGATCAAAGCTGTTCGCCAAGTTGCAAATGTGCCGTTAGTTGCAAGTGGTGGGGCAGGGGCGTTATCTGATTTTGCAGCCGCTCTCGATGCTGGCGCAGATGCGTTATTGGCAGCTAGTGTTTTTCACTTTGGCATACATCGCATCGGAGATGTCAAGCGTTATTTGAGCCAACAAGGCTATTCGGTTCGCACCAGCGCACTCACGTAGGGCAGAATTGCCCAATGAGCACAATCGATTTTCCGGCTGAGTTATTGGCTCGATTTAGCGATCCAAGTGCCTTGATTCCAGCGATTGCTCAAGATGCGACAACCGGTGAAGTCTTGATGCTGGCATATATGAATGAAGAAGCGTTGACTCAAACTTTAGAAACTAAAGCCGCAACTTACTGGTCGCGTTCGCGTAATGAACTTTGGGTCAAAGGTTCAACTTCGGGCCATACCCAACAAGTAGTTTCAGTTTCATTAGATTGCGATAGCGATGCGATATTAATTAAAGTCAATCAAGTTGGCGCGGCTTGTCATACCGGTGATCGCACTTGTTTTCACACTGAATTGATCGGCGAGTAGCCCTGATGCAGTTAGCTGAATTTCGCGAGTATGCCCGAAATTTCAATGTAGTTCCGGTCTCTCGTAAATTACTAGCCGATGGCGAAACGCCGCTAGCGGTTTATCGCAAACTTAGCGCCAATCGACCAGCTACCTTCTTATTGGAATCTGCCGAACATGGTGGTGCATGGTCGCGTTATTCATTTATTGGCGTAAATTGCGAAGCAACTTTGACTGCTGAAAATGGTTTAGCAACTTGGTTAGGTAAACCACCGGCAGGTGCGCCATCTGGAATTGATCCATTGGCAGCACTTCGATTAAGCGCTAATCATTTGAAATCACCAAAAATAGCCGGACTACCACCACTAACTGGTGGATTAGTTGGCTACCTTGGTTATGACAGTGTGCGTAGGTTAGAAAAATTACCTAATTTGGCAATCGATGATTTACAAATTCCAGAGCTAGCTTTCATGTTAACTACAGATTTAGCTGTTCTTGATCACAGCGATGGCACCATTACTTTGATCGCAAATGCAATCAACTGGGATGGTAGCGATGAACGAGTTGATGAGGCTTATCACGCAGCAGTTGCGCGGCTAGATCTAATGGCAAAAGATTTAACTTCGCCACTTCCTGGATTTCTTTCACAGTTAAGTAAACCTTCTACCGGTTCGATCGCTTCTAATATTTCAACCCCTGAATTTCTCGCTAAAGTCGCTACGATCAAAGAAGAGATTCTGGCAGGTGAAGCATTTCAAGTAGTGCTTTCGCAGCGTTTTGAAATTGAATGCAAAGCACAACCAATCGATGTTTACCGCATGCTTCGCTTACATAATCCAAGTCCATATATGTATTTATTTCATTTCGCCGATGGCGTTTCAGTAGTTGGCTCTAGCCCAGAAGCGCTGGTTAAAGTAACTGACGGTGAAGTAATGGTTCATCCAATTGCGGGCACACGTAAGCGTTCAGATTCGCCTGAAGAAGATGCTCGCTTGGCGACCGAGTTATTGGCAGATCCAAAGGAACGTGCTGAACATTTAATGTTGGTTGATTTAGGACGTAACGACTTGGGCCGGATCTGTTCTGCAGGTAGCGTTGAAGTTGTCGATTTCATGCATATCGAGCGTTATTCGCATGTAATGCATATTGTTTCTACGGTAACTGGAAAACTGGCAAGTGATGCACTTCCGGTAGATGCTCTATTTGCGACTTTCCCAGCTGGCACGCTATCTGGCGCTCCTAAACCACGGGCGATGGAAATAATTGAAGAGTTAGAACCAACTAGACGTGGTCTTTATGGTGGCGCGATTGGTTACATTGATTTCACTGGAAATATTGATACTTGTATCGCTATTCGAACCGCACTGATCAAGGATGGCAAGGCATATGTGCAAGCAGGCGCTGGAGTTGTAGCTGATTCAGATGCAGAGTCCGAAAATCAAGAGTGTCACAACAAGGCAGCCGCCGTATTAGGTGCAGTCAGCGCAGCTAATGATTTGGTTATCAAATGAATAGAGCAGTCGAAGTATTGATCTCAGCATTTGTAGTTATTTCTCTTACCTTGGTACTCGCTCGCTCGCTGAAGTTATCTAATAGATACGAACGTAAGCCGCACAAACTTTCTGATTGGAGCGCGCAAGACCAGGGGATTGACCCAACTCAAGATACTGAGTCTGACCGATGAGTGTCTTAGATGAAATCATTGCCGGAGTCAAAGAAGATCTAGCTGATCGAAAGATTCCACGCAGTGAAATCGAAGCCGCAGCTTTCGGGGCTTCGCCAGTAATTGATTGTTTACCAATTATGCGCGCGCAAGAGATGGCGGTTATCGCCGAAGTAAAACGTTCATCGCCAAGCAAAGGTGCGTTAGCAACTATTGCTGATCCAGCAGCCCTTGCTGAGCAATATCAAGAAGCTGGCGCTAGTGCGATTAGCGTTCTGACTGAGCGACGTAGATTTAATGGATCCTTAGCTGATCTTGATGCAGTTCGTAAACGAGTGACGTTACCAATTTTGCGAAAAGATTTTATGGTTGATGAATATCAGTTCTTCGAAGCCCGGGCTCATGGTGCAGATTTAGTTCTCTTAATTGTGGCTGGTCTAAGTGATAGCCAGTTAAATGAATTTGCGGCTTTAACAAATGAGCTAGGAATGCGAGCACTTGTTGAAGTGCATACGAATAAAGAGTTAGAGCGGGCCCTTGAAATCAAGCCTGAACTAATTGGAATTAACTCGCGAAACCTTAAGACACTAGAAGTTGACCCAAAAGCATTCGCTGAATTGTTACCTCAGATTCCGGGTGAGTTAATTCGGGTTGCTGAATCAGGAATTTCCCAGCGTAGTGATGTTGAATTCGCACAAAGATTTGGCGCAAACGCGATTTTGGTTGGTGAAGCCCTGGTCAAAGCGGGCGATCCAAATTTGGCGATGCGCGAACTATTAGGCCAAAGGTAGGCTTACCCCATGTTAGATTCGAAATTGGTTATCGATGGTCTGGGTCATTTTGGTCCCTACGGTGGCCGTTTCGTACCAGAAGCGCTGATCGGCGCACTTGAGGAACTCGAAGCTGCGCATTCTTCGGCTTTGCTTGATCCAATTTTTCAGGCCGAACTAGCCGAACTCCATCGCACTTATAGCGGTCGCCCCAGCATCATTACTGAAGCAAAGCGCTTTGCTGAACATGCCGGTGGTGCGCGAATTATTTTAAAGCGCGAAGATTTAAATCACACTGGTAGCCACAAGATTAATAATGTTTTAGGACAAGCACTACTTACTAAGCGCATGGGCAAGTCGCGCATCATTGCCGAAACCGGTGCTGGCCAACATGGCGTGGCGTCTGCAACAGCGGCAGCGCTAATGGGCCTTGAGTGCGTGGTTTACATGGGCGAAGAAGACACTAAACGTCAGTCGCTAAATGTGGCGCGCATGAAATTGTTAGGCGCCAAGGTTGTGCCAGTTACCTCAGGGTCGCGCACTTTAAAAGATGCGATTAATGAAGCGATGCGTGATTGGGTTACTAATGTTGAAAATACTCATTACTTATTGGGCACAGTTGCGGGGCCACATCCATTTCCAACCATGGTGCGCGATTTCCATAAAATTATTGGCGAAGAAGCACGAGCTCAAGTAATTGAGTTAACCGGGAAACTTCCTGATGCAGTTCTAGCTTGTGTTGGTGGCGGTTCAAATGCAATCGGAATCTTCCACGATTTCATAAAAGATGCAGATGTTCGTTTGATTGGCCTCGAAGCTGGCGGTGATGGTGTTGAAACTGGGCGTCATGCAGCAACAATTACTGGCGGTACTCGTGGCGTCCTTCACGGAACTCGTTCTTATGTTTTGCAAGATGAAAACGGACAGACCGTTGAGTCTCATTCAATTTCAGCTGGTTTAGATTATCCCGGCGTTGGCCCAGAGCACGCTTATCTACATGACATTGGTCGCGCTGAATATCGCGCAATTACCGATGCGCAAGCAATGGCAGCATTCGCACTACTTTGCCAGACCGAAGGAATTATTCCGGCAATTGAAACAGCACATGCGCTAGCCGGAGCAATTCAAGTCGGAAATGAACTTGGCCCTGATGCAACACTGTTGATTAATCTTTCCGGGCGCGGCGATAAAGATGTGCAGACTGCGGCTAATTACTTTGGAATTCCACTTTAGTGAGCACGAATACCGCTCTTGATCAACTTTTTGTAAAAACTCGTTCCGAAAATCGCGCAGCGCTAATTGCATATATTCCAGCCGGTTTCCCATCTCAAGCAGGTTGTCACAAAGTAATTGAGACACTGGCAAAAGCTGGGGTAGATGCCATTGAAATTGGGTATCCATATAGCGACCCGGTAATGGATGGCCCAACTATTCAAGCGGCCGCAACACAGGCACTGGAAAATGGAACTGGCGCTACAGAAGTATTTGCAGCTCTTAAGCATGCCTGCGACCAAGGTGTGGCTGCAGTAGTAATGACTTACTGGAATCCAATTGAAAAATATGGCGCGGCAAAGTTTGCCCAAGCAATCGCTGACAATGGAGGCTCTGGGGTTATTACGCCGGATCTAACCATTGAAGAATCCGATGAATGGCGCGTGGCAGTAAAGACCAGTTCGATCAATCCAATTTATGTTGTCGCACCGAGTACTAAGCCAGAGCGCTTAGCAAAAGTTACCGACCAATGTGGCGGATTTATTTATGCGGCTAGCTTGATGGGTGTAACCGGTGCCCGATCTGGAATATCAAGTGGTGCCGGAGAATTAGTTGCTCGGGTACGAAAAGTAAGCGATAAGCCAATCAGTGTGGGTCTTGGCGTTTCTAATCGCGAACAAGCCAAAGAGGTCGCAGCTTTTGCAGATGGCGTAATTGTTGGATCCGCATTTATTAAAGCAATACAAGATGCACCTGATGAGCAAAGTGCTTTGGCCGCAGTTGCGCATTTGGCAAGTGAGCTAGCAAAAGGAGTTCGTGAAGCAAGATGATTATTAATTTAATTGATAAATTTGCGCTAAGTAGATATGGCAGCTGGTTTGGACTTCTGAGTCGCTTGATTTTGGGGGGCGTGCTATTTGCTGCTGGTTGGTTGAAAATTTTCACACCTGCCAA
>CAMCXZ010000006.1 GCA_945883725.1 Bifidobacterium breve
TGGAAGACATGATCAAAACCGAGAGGAAATAACGTGAATATCACAACCGGTAAAGGCGATATCCGAGTAGCAATTGTAGGCGTTGGAAACTGCGCTAACTCATTGGTGCAAGGCGTGACCTACTACAAAGATGCAGCCCTTGATCAGGAAATTCCTGGCCTTATGCATGCGACCATTGGCAGCTATCACATCAGCAACGTTAAGTTCGTTGCAGCCTTTGATGTTGATGCAAAGAAAGTCGGCTTAGATTTAGCTGAAGCCATTTGGGCAAGCGAGAACAACACCATTAAGTTTAGTGATGTAGCAAAGACTGGCGTTCCAGTTCTTCGTGGCGTCACAAATGATGGACTTGGAAAGTATTATCGCGAAACTATTCAAGAGTCTGATGCTTCAGCAGTTGATGTAGTTGCAGTGCTAAAGGAAGAACAAGTTGATGTTCTAATTTGTTACCTACCTGTTGGTTCTGAAACAGCTGCTAAGTACTACGCCCAGTGTGCTATTGACGCTGGTTGCGCATTCGTTAACGCACTTCCTGTCTTTATCGCTTCAGACCCAGTATGGGCTAAGAAATTCGAAGATGCCGGTCTTCCAATTGTGGGCGATGACATTAAGAGCCAGGTTGGCGCAACAATTACACACCGCATCATGGCTAAGTTGTTCCAGGATCGTGGCGTGCACCTAGATCGCACCTACCAACTTAACGTTGGCGGAAACATGGACTTTAAGAACATGCTAGAACGCGATCGCTTAGAGTCAAAGAAGATTTCAAAGACCAACTCAGTTACTTCGCAACTAGATCACGATATGGGCGAGAAGAACGTTCACATCGGACCATCGGATTACATTCCATGGCTAGATGACCGTAAATGGGCCTATGTTCGCCTTGAAGGTCGCGCCTTCGGCGATGTTCCACTAAGCCTTGAATACAAGCTCGAAGTTTGGGATTCACCAAACTCAGCTGGCGTAATCATTGACGCACTTCGCTGCGCAAAGATCGGTCTTGATCGCAAGATTGGTGGACCCCTATTGTCACCATCTAGCTACTTCATGAAGACGCCACCGGAGCAATACACCGATGAGCAAGCTCATGTAAAGACTGAAGATTTCATTAGCGGAAAGATTGAACGCTAATAAATTTAGATTAGATAAGAGAATCGCCCCTTAGACCTTACGGCCTAGGGGGCGATTTTTTCCCTCACGGAGAGCTGAGGGCTAAATCGTCGCATCCTCAGGGGTGCGACGAATATGAATTAACCCTGCAATTGATAGCAACAACATCAGAAGTGCGCCGCCTAAAGCAGCAAGAGCTGCAATTGATGCGATCTGTCCTAGTTGCCAAAATGCATAAGCATTTAGCAACATTCCGCGGAGTGAATTGCCTCTAAAGACAGTTTCGACGAGCCCAGCTTTCTTTTCAGCATCTGCCTTCAAAGTCATATTTGTAGGATCCGCCGCAAATAAACCAGCTGCTGCGCGATTCATGTTTGAAGCTTCGGCATATGTTGGCATTGCACTCATGTGGAATGCGATGTAGTGATCGGCATACATCTGCGCTTGCTTTCCAGTTGTCATGATTTTGTCTGCATTGGCTGCGAAAAAATCGATTACCTCTTTCGAGGCTGCAGGGTCACCGTTGGTTCCAGGAATACTTATCTTTTGGGCTATAAGTTGATCTCCAACTGCGGTAGTAGCAAAAGTCGCACCCCAGTTCAGTAGACCTGCTGCGACAAGTAGTAGAGCCGATAATCCAAATCCTACAAAAGTTACAATCTGATCAAAGGTTTTGCGTCTCATTTTAAATTTTCTCCCTCTTAGGCACTCGATTTCGAGTACGAGGTAATTACATCTCGGCCTAATGTGAGTATTAACAAATTTGTTATGAGGCAGCACTCTGGAGCATTTACTGAGTGCCATCACTCTGAGGTATTTTCTTTAGATTTAAATCAATCTATGTGCATATTGCAAACTTGGCGGCCATCGGGACCAACGGCAAGGTGCGAACATGCGACACCTAGTTTTTCAAAAGCTTGATCGCCGTAATGTGTGCGGTAGGCAAGTGCCAATAAAACCCGCAAATTGGTACGGACATCAGCTTTAATTCCAAAAACATGGGCACTGCGACTTACAGTATTTTCAATAACTTTTTCAGTGTGCCCGGTATCCGTAGCGATCGCCCCATTAGTTTTACCCTCGCAAAGCAACTCTAAAACCAACCGTTCAAATGGGGATAGTTCGCGCGAACTAATAGTGATATCTCTAGCCATGGCTGTGACCTCTCCGTCATAGTCAGGCTACTCTGAATTACTGGCAAGTAACCCTATGCTTAGTCCCATGATTGATGTTATCTCGACAAAGAGTGCCGATGGAGTGCTAACACTCAGCCTTAACCGGCCAGCCAAAATGAATGCCTTGACCCGCGAGATGTATGGGGCGCTAGCTAAGGGCCTAAATGAGGCTGCCGGTGATTTCAGTATCCGCGCCGTAATTATCACTAGCGAAGGCGATCACTTCACAGCAGGAAATGACATAAAAGATTTTATGGAAATCCCGCCAACGAGTGAAGATTCTGAGGTTCTTACTTTTCTAAATGCACTTTTGGATTTCCCAAAACCACTGTTGGCTGCTGTAAAAGGCAACGCAGTAGGTGTTGGAACAACGATGCTGCTTCATTGCGATGTGGTTTTGGCGTCGCCAACGGCAAACTTTTCAATGCCGTTTACATCTCTTGGCTTAGTTCCCGAAGCGGGATCAAGTTATCTTTTCCCAGCTCTAGTTGGTTATCAGCGAGCGGCACGCATATTCTTAACTGGCGAATCTTTCTCAGCTGCTGATGCTAAAGAGATGGGTCTGATTACCACGATTGCGCCTGATGTCTATGAGCAAGCACAATTAGTTGCTAGCCAGATTGCGGCACAACCGCCACAAGCGGTTATTAATACCAAAGCCTTACTAAAGGCGAGCAAGCACGATGCAGTTGCGGCAGTGATGAAAGCAGAGTTCCAAATTTTTGCGATGGCACTTCAATCCGAAGAAGCCATGATGGCGTTCATGAATTTCATGAACAAGAAAGGTAAATGATGTCACTAGCCGGAAAGAGAATCTTTATCACTGGCGGATCCCGCGGAATCGGGTTAGCCATTGCTTTGAAAGCAGCCCGTGATGGTGCATCAGTTGCGATTGCGGCTAAGACTACTGAAGTTAATCCAAAGCTACCCGGCACAATTTATTCGGCTGCCGCAGAGATCGAAGCTGCTGGGGGAGTCGCACTTCCGATTCAATGCGACCTACGCGATGAAGATCAAATTACAGCATCTATCGCCCAGGCTGCAGCAGAGTTCGGCGGCATCGATATCTTGATCAATAACGCAAGTGCCATTAACTTAACTAAGACCGAGGCAACTCCGGCTAAACGTTTTGATCTCATGTTTGACGTCAATGTGCGCGGAACATTTCTAACTTCTCAGGCAGCAATTCCTCATCTTCGTGAGTCAGCTAAAGCTGGCCGAAACCCACACATACTGACGCTCTCGCCGCCACTTTCCATGAAAGCCAAATGGTTCCAGCATCACGTTGCCTACACAATGGCTAAGTACGGCATGAGCATGTGTGTTCTAGGGATGTCTGAAGAATTCCGCAAAGAAGGCATCGCGGTAAACGCCCTCTGGCCAAGAACTGCTATTGATACTGCCGCTCTGCAAATGATTCCAGGTGTTGATACCGCTGCTTGTCGCACACCTGAAATTCTGGCTGATGCTGCCTACATTATTTTAAATCGTGAATCAAAGGGATGCACAGGAAACTTCTTCGTAGATGATGAATTACTGGCATCTGAAGGAATTACAGATCTTGAGAAGTATTCGGTTGTTCCGGGTACCAAGGATTTTCTTCTAGATTTCTTCTTAGATTGATGCGCAATCTAAAAGTCCTTCTGCTCGCTGTAGTACTTATGTTCAGCACCAACCCAGCTGCTACGGCGCATGCTGAGTTAGTGAAAAGCTTTCCAACAGCGAATGCGAAGTTAACTAAAGCACCTAAATATGTGCAGTTGGAGTTTGGCGAAGCGATAATTACCCTAAAGAGTAAGAATGCTAACTCAATTGTCATCCTAGATTCGAAAGCTAAGAAAGTTGGGACCTCTAAAATCGTAATTAACAAAGCTGTAGCACGCGTTGACTTTATCGGAACGCTAAAGCCTGGGAAATACCTCGTTAAATATCGGATCGCATCAGCAGATGGTCATGTTTTAAGTGCGCAGTACAAGTTCTCAATAAGTTAGAATTGCCTCATGAAACCTGAGCTCAATGACATTAACTTCATCGGCGAATCTGAGCGTCGCGGAAAGGCCAGTGATCTATTCTGGCCTTGGGCTGGTGCCAATGTTTCACTCCTTGCCTTGTCATATGGTGCTTTCTTTCTAGGTTTCGGTATCTCTTTCTGGCAAGCAACTATCGCTGCCGTGATTGGCACAGTTGGTTCCTTTGCTTTAGTTGGCGTTAGTTCATTGGCAGGTAAGCGCTCAAGTGCGCCAACTATGACTCTCTCCCGCGCAGCATTTGGCGTAAAGGGAAATATGTTGCCAGGCCTACTTTCATATTTGGTCTTCGTTGGCTGGGAAACCGTTTTGGTCTCACTTGCCACGCTAGCAACTGGCACAGTTTTAGAGAGAGCGACTTCTCTTGATCGCGATATTGCTTTAGTACTTGGCTTTCTAGTGGCCGCCTCACTCACGATTTTCGGCGGCGTATTAGGGCACTCCGTAATCATGAAGTTACAACGGTGGATTACTGGTATCACCGTCGTTGCAACCGTTACTTATATTGTTTTAACTCTCGATGAAGTTAATTGGGATTCAGTATTTGCAATCAAGGCCGGAAGTACAGCTGGTTTAATCGGGGCAATCATCTTTGCCATCACTGGCATAGGCCTTGGCTGGGTCAATTGCGCAGCAGACTATTCGCGCTACCTGCCGCGTAGTGTGTCCAGTAAGGCAGTTTTTGGTTGGACAGTTTTTGGAGCAGCTATTGTTCCAATTACTTTGGTTATCTACGGAAGCGCACTATCGGGCAGCAGCAAAGAGTTAAGTGATGCAATTGCCATGGATCCAATTGGTGCCCTTACGCAACTACTTCCAACTTGGTTTCTTATTCCATTTGCACTCGTGGCAATTCTTGGTTTAGTTGGCGGCGCAATCCTTGATCTCTACTCTTCCGGCTTAACTCTGATCTCAATTGGGGTGAAGGTAAAGCGCCCAGTTGCTGCAGCGATTGATGGCACCATCATGTTATTTGGAACTATCTATATTGTTTGGTTTGCGACCGATTTCTTCGCGCCGTTCCAAGGCTTCCTAATCACGCTAGGCGTGCCGGTGGCAGTTTGGTCGGCGATATTTGTGGCAGATGTGGTGATGCGCAAGCGGGATTACGTAGAAGCTGATCTATTCTCGGAAACCGGTCGCTATGGTCGAGTAAATCCGATCGCTGTCGCATTGGTTGTGATTGGCTCATTTGTTGGCTGGGGATTTGTTACAAATACTTTTGCTGGTTGGCTTAATTGGCAGGGCTACTTTATGGGCGCTATTGGTGGCAAAGAAGGGCAGTGGGCATACGCAAATGTTGGCGTTATCTTCGCTCTATTGATTGGTTTCTTTGGTTATTTGTTATTGGGCCGCAAGCGAATCCAGAAACAGGAACTGAACTAAAAATAGAAAAATAGTATGTATGGATAGACCATTGCGATGCTTACGGCCGTCACGATGATTCCATATTTAGCGAACTTCCAGAACGAAATATGATGACCTGCTTTAGCTGCTAGACCAATCGCAACAACATTCGCACTTGCTCCGATTATTGTGGCATTGCCGCCAAAGTCAGCACCAAAAGCCAAGCTCCACCAAAGAACATGCTCTTGTCGACCAATCAATCCAACACTTAAGTCAGCAACCACAGGTGACATTGATGCAACGTATGGAATGTTATCTATTAGACCCGAAAGCACGGCAGATATTCCAAGAATAGAACCAGCGGCTAACTTGGTATCTCCACCAAAGAGATCTTTTAGGTACTCTGAAAACTCTGCTAAAGCGCCCACATTAACTAACGCACCAACCATTACAAAGAGACCTGCAAAGAAAACTAAAGTCGACCATTCGACATCTTGCACATAGTCACGAGGTTTTAATCCGCTGATCATCACCAAGATGCCAGCTCCAAAGAGGGCGATAACGGATGGCTCAAGGTGAAGAAAAGAATGAGCCAAGAAAGCCACCATGACTAGGCCAAGCACAACGACGCTTTTTCTGAGCAGAACAAGATCCTTAAAGAAGGAGTGAGCATCAAGTTTCATGATTGAAGCACGATCTGTGGCGCTGTTTACGAGTTCAGTGCGGAATAAGTAAATGATCAAGGGGATTATCACCATTAGAACGAGAACGACCATCGGTGCCATGTGAATTAAGAATGAGTTAAAGGAAAGGTCAGCTTTACTAGCAATAATAATGTTTGGCGGATCGCCAACTAAAGTTGCGGCTCCACCAATATTCGACACAAAGACCTGAGCCAGAATGAATGGAATTGGAGAAACATTTAAATGCTTTGTCACGATTAAGGTCATCGGAACTGCCAGCAGTATTGTCGTTACATTATCTAGAATCGCAGATGCTACCGATGTCAAAATCATCAGATAAACAAGAGCGACTTTTGGACTTCCCTTAGATTTCTTGATCGCTGTGATTGCGAGAAACTCAAATAGCCCGGTTTTGTGAATAACTCCAACAATGATCATCATGCCCAAGAGCAGGAAGATCACATTCCAATCGATTCCAGTTTCGTGGCTGTAGAAAGCCTTATCAGCATCAGTTGCGCCGATAATCACCATCGCTGCAGCGCCAGACAAGGCAATGGCTATGCGGCTGACTTTTTCAGAGGCGATGAAAACATAGGCCAGCGCGAAGACGACAATAGCTAAAGTCATTTGCATGTCTTGAGAATAACCTAACGTGCTGAGTGTGGGCTTGAAATTTATAGGGTTTGACCCCGCATACTTTTGGCCTTTACGGGCGGTTCTACCGACCAGGGAAACTCAATCCACAAATCAGTATGGCGCCAGACGTAATCGGGCTTTTCAATACTGTGAGACTTTTCGTAGAGAACTGCGCTGCGAACTTCGGCTACATAATCGCCACAGAACTCTCGAACCAATTTCAAAGTCTTGCCCGTATCGGCAACATCATCTGCAACCAGTACTTTCAAACCCGTTAAATCAATTTTGTTTGGAACAGGGGGGAGTACGACCGGCATAGCTAAGCGCTCATTCACGCCGGTGTAGAACTCAACGCTCATGGTGAATGTGTTCTTGACACCAAGTGCGTAACCAAGAGCGCCACCCAATAAAAGGCCGCCACGAGCAATAGATAAGACAATATCTGGCTGATAGCCACTGTCAGCAACTTGTTGGGCAAGTTCCCGTGCAGCTATTCCAAATGTTTGATAATCAAGTCTTTCGCGCTCCTGGCTCATGAAAGTAACTTAGCCAACTTTTGTGGCAAATAAAAACCCCGCCATTTCTGACGGGGTCTTTATTCTTAATTCGATTTAGAGATCGAAATAAAGTTCGAACTCAGCTGGATGTGGACGCAAGCGAACATAATCAACTTCGTTCTTACGCTTGAACTCAATCCAAGTTTCGATTAGATCTTCAGCAAATACGCCACCCTTGGTAAGGAAGTCGTGATCTTTTTCGAGGCTGTTTAGAACTTCATCTAGTGAACCTGGAACTTGAGGGATTGCGGCAGCTTCGGCGCCTTCTAGTTCGTAGAGGTCCTTATCAACTGGAGCAGGTGGTTCGATCTTATTTAGAATTCCATCGAGACCAGCCATCAACATTGCGGCGAATGCTAGATATGGATTCGATGATGGATCTGGGCAACGGAACTCAATGCGCTTTGCCTTTGGATTTGAACCAGTAATTGGAATACGAATACAAGCAGAACGGTTACGTGCTGAGTAAACCAAGTTAACTGGTGCTTCATAACCTGGAACTAAGCGACGGTAAGAGTTAACCGTTGGGTTCGTGAAAGCAAGTAGTGAAGGTGCGTGCTTTAGCAAGCCACCGATATACCAACGTGCCATGTCTGAAAGATCGCCGTAGCCATCGCCGAAGAACAGTGGCTTGCCATCTTTCCAAAGTGATTGGTGAACGTGCATTCCTGAACCATTGTCACCAAATAGTGGCTTTGGCATGAAGGTCGCAGTCTTGCCACCTTCCCAAGCTACGTTGCGAATGATGTATTTGAACTTCATAACATCATCGCCAGCCTGAAGAATGTCGCTGAAGCGATAGTTAATTTCCATTTGTCCAGCTGTACCAACTTCGTGGTGTGAACGCTCAACTAGTAGACCAGCACGGCCTAGTTCCATAACCATTTCATCGCGAAGATCTGCGAATTGATCTGTTGGTGAAACTGGGAAATAGCCACCCTTTACGCGAGTACGGTATCCGCGGTTTGGTGTGCCATCTGCATCGTATTCAACGCCGGTATTCCAGGCGCCTTCGTACGATTGAATCTCGTGATAAGCCTCGTTGATACCTGTCTTGAAACGAACACTATCGAAAACATAGAACTCAGCTTCCGGTGCGAAGAATGCGGTATCTGCAAAACCAAGTGAGCGCATGTAGTCAACGGCCTTGGCAACAACACCACGTGGGTCGCGTGAATAGGCTGAATCATCAATTGGATTGTGAACTGAGAAAATAATTACCAAAGTTTTGTGATCACGGAATGGATCGATGAATGCTGAACTAGGAACTGGCAGCAATTTCATATCTGATTCGTGAATTGATTGGAAACCACGGATTGAAGAGCCATCGAACATCAGACCATCAGTGAAAACTGCTTCGTCAAATGATTCAACTGGAACGTTGAAGTGGTGTTGGATACCTGGCAAATCAGTAAAGCGGACGTCTATAAACTTAACGTCTTCTTTCTTGATGTATGCAAAGATTTCTGCAGAATTCTTAAACATATTTCTCCTGTTTTTCAGATGATGGTTGCATCGAATCAACCGATCGGCTTCCTCGCCTTTGAGGCCGTGCTTTATGGGCTGAAATCTATGCCCCAGCAGTCAAAAGTTCATAACTGTTGTGTTACATCGATGTTAAAAAATTGCGGGTTTTGAAGGCAAAGTTCTGCTGACGAGCGTATAACTGGGCTCCTGTGCGCTAAATCATCTAGGCTCACGCCATGACTCACCCCGAGGGCGTAACACTTGGCCGACGATTGGCAGCTATCACAATTGATTGGCTCGCCTCGTATGTGATTGCCTTCGCCTTCTTTGCCGGCGGCGGAAGTTACTCCGATCGAATTGTGGGGACTCGTTTATCAACGCCACTCATTTTTGTAGCTGAATACGCAATCTTGATTGCCCTTACTGGAGCTTCTTTTGGCCACAGATTGTTAAGGTTAAAAGTGGTTGATTTCAACGACGGGGGATTGCCAGGTTTTAGCCAAGTTTTAGTCCGCACGGGTTTGATGGCGATAGTTATAACGGCGATTACCTACGATGAAGATGGTCGAGGAATACATGAGCGATTCAGTCAAACTAAATTAGAACGAGCCTAATTAGGAAATTTAGCGAATCTTCATTCCACGAGTTGGCATTGGTCCCTTAGGAATTGGCATCGCCATTCCGCCAACTGCCTTCAGGCGAGCACGTACTTCGCGCATTTGATTGGCAGTTAATTTTTTAGGAAACTTTTTCATCCGCTTCTGTAATTTGCGAAGTGATACTTGACCTTCTTGATCGCCAACAATTAATTCATAAATCGGTACGCCAGGTGCGTAGCGTTCGGTTTTGCGTTTCTCATCTTGAAGTAGTTGACGTACTGAGCTACTTCCTTCACCAGTTAGAACAATTCCGGCCCGGCCAACTGAGCGATGGACCATATCTTGATTGCGAGAGACAGCTACAGCTGGAGTTGTTGACCAACCTTTACGGATTGACATTAAAACGCTTGCGCCAGCACCAATCTGTCCTTCAATCGAGGCATAGGCGGCGGACCCTGCTTGACGCGTGAAAATGAAGAATGCTAACAACGCGGAAAATGGCGCTGAAACAAATCCAAGATAAACGGGATGGCCGATTGCAAAACCAATTGCGATTCCTACTGCCCAGCCAGCGACAAAAATGCCAGCCATTGCCGCGCCTATCCAAGGTTTGGCGGCCTTAGTTATTTTGTAGGCATCACGAATCTCTTTAAATCTAGGTGCCTTGGGTTCGCTGGACTTATTCTTCTTTCGTTTAAACATGTCAGGAGTTTAGTGGAGCAGGCGCGGTACCACCAAGACGCGCAGGCGCCCATCGTTGGCCAGCATGGCTATCGGGATATCGGCTCTGAACCTCATGCAGCATTTCGATCATGGTGGCTCGTAATTGTGCCTCGCCAGCTTCGACATCGGCATCCTTGGCAAAGTGCATAGGTTCGCCAAAAGTCACGAAGATCGGAAACTTATTTCGCTTGAGATTTCGCTTAACGCCTTTAGTCCAAATTCGTTGACTGCCCCACACGATGGTCGGAACTACTGGAACGCCGGCACCCATTGCTAATCGGATTACGCCAGATTTCAATTCCTTTATTTCAAAACTTTTAGAAATGGTGGCCTCCGGGAAAATGCCAATAATTTCACCGGCGCGAAGTGCCCGCAAAGCGCCAACAAAGGAGGCCGAACCATTAGCTCGATCAACTGAGATGTGATGCATTCCGCGCATAAGTGGCCCAGCTATTTTGTTATCGAAAATTTCTTTCTTTGCCATGAAACGCACATATCGATTAACTGGCAGCGCTGCAGTGCCCGCTAAAGCGAAATCTAAGTAACCAATGTGGTTGATTGCCAAGATCGCGCCACCATTGCGCGGGATGTTTACATCACCGGTAAAAGTAAATTTCAAACCAAGAAATTTCCAGACTGTTTTAAGAAAAACAATTACTGGGGGATAGACGCGATCAGCCATTCAACGTAGCTCCATTAAGGGCAGCCTTTGCTTCTTGAGCTTGCTTATATAAGCGACCAGCACGATAACTAGATCGAACAAGTGGTCCACTCATTACGCCAGTGAAACCAATTTCTCTTGCCTCCGTTGCTAGCTCAACAAACTCTTCAGGCTTCACCCAACGAATAACTGGGTGGTGCTTGTTAGTTGGGCGTAAGTATTGAGTAATCGTGATTAAGTCACAGCCCGCTGCATTTAGGTCAATTAACGCTTGGGAAACTTCTTCGCGAGTTTCACCCAATCCGAGAATCAGATTTGATTTGGTAATGAGACCGTAATCGCGCGCCATAGTGATAACTGAAAGCGACTTGTCATAGGTGAAAGCTGGTCGAATCTCTTTGAAAATACGTGGCACAGTCTCGAGGTTATGAGCAAAGACCTCTGGGCGGGTTTCAAAAATCTGGTTAAGCAACTCTGGATTGGCGTTGAAATCTGGTGCCAACATTTCAACACCAGTACCTGGATTTAACTCATGAACTTTGCGAATTGTCTCGGCATATAACCAAGCACCTTCATCGGGCAGATCATCACGAGTAACACCAGTGATCGTTGCGTAGTTTAATTGCATTTTCTTGATTGATTCAGCAACCTTAGTTGGCTCATTGCGATCAATCGGAAGTGGCTTTCCGGTGTCGATGTTGCAGAAATCGCAACGACGCGTACATTTATCGCCACCAATTAGAAATGTGGCTTCGCGATCTTCCCAACATTCAAAGATGTTTGGGCATGCTGCTTCTTGGCAGACAGTATGCAAGCCTTCACTCTTCACAAGTGAAAGAAGCTGCGTGTATTCCGGTCCCATGTTGGCGCGAGTTTTGATCCACTCTGGCTTTCGTTCGATTGGAGTCTCAGCATTGCGTGCCTCAATCCGAAGCATCTTGCGGCCATCTGGTGCAATTGTCATGCGCTCACCTTAGTTAGTACTTCAAATAATTCACGTTCTAGGATTGGCGAAACTTCGGCAATTGTAATATCGCGGTTTAGCTCTCTAGCCATTGAAGTCACATCAGCATCTGCTATTCCACACGGCACGATCTGATTGAATCCAGCTAGATCAGGGTTAACATTTAGCGCAAAGCCATGCATTGTTACGCCTTTAGCTACCCTGATGCCGATCGCAGCAATTTTGCGATCACCGTTTTCATCACGTAGCCAAACACCAGAGCGATCTGGATAACGAAGCGCAGATAAACCGAACTGCTCGCAGGTATTTATCAACGCTGTTTCTAACTGGCGGACAAAACCAACTACATCTAAGCGATTAGCTAATTTCACAATTGGATAGCCGACTAATTGGCCGGGGCCATGCCAGGTAATTTTTCCGCCGCGATCAACATCAATTACCGGGGTCGAATCAGTTGGACGATCTGAGATCGCAGTTCGTCGGCCAGCGGTATAAACCGAAGGGTGCTCGAGCAAGATCAAAGTATTTGGCCGCTCATCAGCCACAATTTCAGCATGAAACTTACGTTGAATATTCAGCGCATTCTCATATTCGACTAGCCCGCTGCGAACTACAGCAATTTGGCCGGTAGTTAGAGTGGCTTCGATGGGCATAGCCGATAGCCTAAAGGTAGAATCACGCTCATTACCAATCGAGGCGCGATATTTACGGGTTCGCGCAAAAGGGGCCAGTTAAATGTCAGTTTCATCTATGGGTAGCAACACCATGCGTTCTAAGCGTAAGCCGATTGCGATCGCGATTTTGGTAGTAATTGCTTGGTTTGGCGTCACTGGTTTCTTCGGCCCGCTCTTTGGAAAATTAACTAGTGTTCAGGAAAATGATAACTCAGCATTTCTGCCTGATAGCGCTGAATCAACTAAGGCAGTTAAGTTGCTAGAAAGTTTTGCAGCTGGCGAATCCACTGCTTTCCCCACCTTAGTTCTTCTCGAAGGAAGTGTTTCAACTGAGGTTCTGCAGCAAATCAATGCGCATCTAGAAACTGTGCCAGATCTAAAACTAGGTGGAACTGATGTTCCGCTTTCAAAGTATTTATTGCCAGGTAGCCAAGTTACGGCCTTCCCAGCACCAGATGGCAAAGCTGTCCTTGCTTCAATTCTTTTAGATGGCGCAGCAATTGGCGAAGTATTGCCAAATGATGAGCCAGTTCTTCCGGCAATCGTTGAAGCCCTTCGCGAAGACTTCACACCTTTTGCAAAAGATCTTGGCTTTGATTCATATGTAACTGGAGCTGGTGGTCTAATCGGTGACTTATTCGGTGCTTTCGGAGATCTAGATTCAACTCTGTTACTTACCACGCTAGGTGTTGTCGCATTCATTCTAATTATCGTTTATCGCTCGCCAATCTTGTGGTTTTTGCCTTTGCTCTCAGCAGTTTTTGCACTCTCAACTGCTGGTGGAATTATTTATTTGCTGGCCAAAAATAACGTTATTGATGTTAATGGCCAATCACAAGGAATTCTTTCGGTTTTGGTATTAGGCGCAGGAACCGACTACGCACTACTTTTAATCTCTAGATATCGCGAAGAGTTACATCATCATTCAACGCCGGTAGCCGCAATGCGAGCTGCCTATAAGGGTACCTTCGAACCGATCGTGGCATCAGGTGCAACCGTTGCATTAGGTCTATTAGTTCTATTGCTAAGTGATTTATCAGGTAACCGCGGCCTTGGCCCAATCGGTGCTATCGGTGTCGTTGTTGCTGTAATTACGATGGTGACTTTGCTACCCGCATTCCTAGTCTTATTTGGTCGCTGGATTTTTTGGCCACGTATTCCTAGGTTTGATGATGTAGATGCGCAATTAACGGGCACTTGGGCAAAGGTTGGAAATTTAGTTGAACGCAGACCTCGTAGAGCATGGGTAATCACTGGGCTGTTACTAGTGTTATTGGCAGCCTTCTCTACAACGCTAAAGACTGATGGTCTCTCCACCTCTGAAAGCTTTACCGGAAATCCAGAGTCCGTTGTTGGCCAAAAATTACTGGAGAACCATTTCCCGGGAGGTGAAGGTGACCCAACTAAAGTTATTTTAAAGAATGAATTGATCCCTTCTGTTTCCGAGAAACTTCGAGGTGTGGAAGGCGTAACGGCAGTCGCACCAGAAGTCAATGCAGCTGGAGTTATCGTAAAAAATGGACTTTCGATTCTAAACGTGACGCTATCAACAGCGCCAGATTCGCGTGAATCGCGTGATCGAATTCCAGCTATTCGCGAAGCAGTCAAAAGTATTGATGAGTCAATTTTGGTTGGTGGCACAACAGCTGTCTTCTTCGACACTGATGTCGCTGCTCGCCATGACAATCGAACCGTTATTCCAGTAGTTCTACTTTTGATTACCCTGATCTTGGGTCTACTACTTCGTAGCATCGTTAGCGCAGTGTTGTTGCTCGGCACAGTTGTTCTCTCGTACTTTGCCACCCTTGGCGTTTGCGCTTTGGTGTTTAACCACATCTTTGGCTTCGCCGGAGCAGATGCATCATTCCCACTGTTCGCATTCATCTTCTTAGTAGCACTCGGCATTGATTACAACATCTTCCTTATGACTCGTGTGCGCGAAGAGTCAGGAAAGATGGGTACCCGAAAAGGTGTTATCAAGGGCTTAACCGTTACCGGTTCGGTCATTACCTCAGCTGGAATTGTTCTGGCTGCTACCTTCGGAGTTCTCGGGATTCTGCCACTAGTGTTCTTGGCCGAACTTGGCTTTGCAGTTGCTTTCGGCGTTCTGCTAGACACAATTATCGTTCGCTCGATTCTGGTGCCAGCGCTGGTACATGAAATCGGCCCTAAGGTATGGTGGCCATCTAAGTTATCTAAATCAGCTGACTAGTTATTAGCTCGGAGTTTTATGACGCTACGAGTTGGTCTAGCTGGTTATGGATTAACGGATTACCTAAATGCCGCATTGGCCGCGGTGATCGATAAAGCTCGAGAATTGAATTTTCGTGAATAAGCCAGTTGTAGTAATTGGCGCTGGTTTAGCTGGCATGAGCGCTGCGATTAATATTCAAAAAGCGGGGCGTAAAGTAGTTGTATTAGAAGCTGCAGAGTGTGCTGGCGGGCGAGTGCAATCAGATTTGATCGATGGATTTACTTGTGACCGTGGTTTTCAATTGATAAATACCAAATATCCAGAGTTAGTCGCACTTGATGTATTGAGCGAACTCGATTTTCGTTTCGCTGATCGTGCGATAAACATCTCTATTGATGATCAGTGGCATCGATTAGGGGATCCGCGAAGGTATCCGTTTTCAACGCTGGATTCAGCAACCGGATCTATCGTCGAAAAGCTAGCACTGCTTAAAGTTTTGGCCGGAAAACCTCATTCAGAACTTTCGATCGATGAATATCTAATAGCCGCAGGGTTGGGAAAGACTTTCGAGCGTGTATTGAGACCATTCCTGCGGGGGGTTTATCTAACTGATTTAACCAACATCTCAGCCTCGGCTGGACTTGAGATCCTGAAGAGTTTTGTTAGTGGCAAGCCTGGATTGCCTAGCCGTGGGGTTGGCGCACTATCGGAAGTGCTGGCAAAACAGATTAGCGATTTACGACTTGGTGTCACAGTTAATTCAATCAAGACTGGAGTTGTAACGACCTCGTCTGGTGATATTCAAGCCAGTGAGATTATCGTTGCAACAGATAGCACAACCGCAGCACAGTTATTGGAACTTGGATCAGTACCCAAACTGGCCGGCTGTACAACTTGGTATCACAGTGCAGTATCTGCGCCAGTTACGCACGGACAGTTGATTGTCGATGGTCAAAACCGGGGCGCGGTAATAAATACTTTAGTTATTTCAAATTTCATTCCGGAGTATGCGCCAACTGGAAAGAACTTAATTTCTTCAACGACAGATACTGGAATTACCGAATCTGAAGTTCGTCGTCACTTAGCAACACTTTATAATTGTGATAATCGAGATTGGGAGCTAATTGCTAAGTATGAGATACCAGCTGCGCTTCCAATTGGCGCTAACGGAATTACCCAACCAATTCAAAGTCGGGTTCGTGAGGGAATTTATTTGGCCGGTGATGCTCAAGTGAGTCCTTCGCAAAACGGCGCTCTTAAGTCTGGGCGTTTGGCAGCTACGGCCGTGTTAGCTAATTAATCAACTAACTTTTCTAGCGCTGAGGAAATATGCGGGTAATCGAAAGTAAAACCTGCTTCAGTTAGTGCCTGTGGCATAACTTTCTTTGAACCAAGAACTTCGGCTGAGAAACCACCAAGTGCAATCTTTAGCGCAAATGCTGGCACTGGAAATAGCGCTGGCCGATGCATGGCACGGGCTAATCCAGCAGTGAACTCTGAATTAGTAACCGGATTTGGTGAAGTCAAGTTAACTGGCCCCGATATTTTGTTCTCTAAAAGAAATGCGATCGCGCGAATTTGGTCATGCAGCGTAATCCAGGACCACCATTGCTTACCGTTACTCAACTTTCCGCCTAAACCAAAGCGGAATATTGGCAACATCTTGCCAAGTGCGCCACCAGTTGGATCTAGTACTAAACCAGTGCGTAGTTTTACGGTGCGCACATCTCCAGCAAGGTCTGCCGCAGATTCCCATTCGCGACATACAGCAGCTAAGAAATCATCACCAACGCGATCACTTTCGATAACTGCACGATTTCCGCTCTCGCCATACCAACCAATCGCACTTGCTGAAATAAAGACTTGTGGCTTAACGATGGCAACAGCTTTTGCGATTGTGGTTGTTCCAAGCAAACGCGAATTCAGAATCTCACTCTTATATTTCTTAGTCCAACGCTTATCGCTAACGCCAGCACCTGCTAAATGGATTACCGCGTCCACCCCAGCTAGTGCTTCCATATCTACAGTTCCAGCGATTGGATCCCAGGTAATTTCATCACTTGAGACGGCAGCTCTGCGAACTAAGCGCTGAACAGTGTGGCCCTGGGACTTTAGATAACCAACTAATGCGTTGCCAATTAGTCCAGAGGCGCCGGTAACAGCAATTCGTTGTGGCGGCAGCAAATTAAAGTCCTAAATCTGATTCGAAAGCGCCGCCTTCGAGACGTTCTTTCAAGGTAACTAAGAAACGAGCAGCATCTGCGCCATCGACAACTCGATGATCATAGGAAAGACCAAGGTAGACCATTGAGCGAATCGCAATTGTTTCGCCGCCATCTTCGCCGCGGACCACCATAGGTCGCTTAACAATTGCGCCAAGTCCCAAGATGGCAACCTGTGGCTGATTAATAATTGGGGTATCAAATAAAGCACCGCGGCTACCTGTGTTAGTAAGAGTAAATGTTCCGCCACCTAGTTCATCTGGGGTGACTTTATTATCTCGAGTACGCGCAGCAAGATCGGAAATCTTACGAGCGATGCCACCCATGTTTAGGTCACCAGCATTTGCAATAACTGGAACCAGTAATCCTCGTTCGGTATCAACTGCGATGCCTAAATGTTCAGTACCGTGATAAGTGATTTGATCACCTTCGACAGATGAGTTAAGTACTGGGTGTTGCTTTAACGCTTCACAAGTTGCTACTGCGAAGAATGGTAGGAATGAAAGTTTGACACCTTCGCGAGCTTCGAAACTTGCCTTTGACTTATCGCGCAGACGAGCAATCTTGGTGACATCAACTTCGATGACAGTTGTTAATTGCGCACTAACTTGAAGTGACTCAACCATGCGAGCTGCGATAACTTTTCGCAGACGTGACATAGTTACTGTCGTTCCGCGAAGTGGTGAAACTGCAATTGCTGGGGCTGAAGTGCGAACGGCTGCAGCTACTGGTGCTGCTGCTGCAACTGGTGCTGACTTAGCGGGTGCAGCTCCTTCAACATCTTCGCGGCGAATACGTCCGCCAATGCCAGTGCCCTTAACTGATGCGAGATTGACGCCAAGTTCAGAAGCTAACTTGCGAACAAGCGGAGTTACATAAGCATCTGCTGGTTGTGAAATAGGAGCTGAGACCGCAACTGGTGTGGCAACTACTGGTGCTGCTACAACTGGTGCAGTAGGTGGGGGAGTCACAACAGCTGCTACAACTGGTGCGACTGGAGTAACAGGGGCGGCAACTGGAGCAGAACCAGATGCACCGATTAAACCTAAGCGAGCTCCGACTGCAACAGTAGTGTCGATTGGAACATCGATTGCGAGCAAGATGCCAGCAACTGGCGAAGGAATTTCAGTATCAACTTTGTCGGTGGAAACTTCAAGTAGCGCTTCATCGACTGCAACTGAGTCACCAACGTTTTTTAGCCAACGCGTAACTGTGCCTTCAGAGACCGATTCACCTAGAGCTGGCATTGAGATCACAGTTCCAGCACCGCTTGCAGCTGGTGCTGCGGGAGCCGGAGTAGCAGCTACAGGTGCTGCGGCAACTGGCGCAGCCACAACTGGTGCTGGAGTTTCAACAACTGGTGTTGGCGCAGCCGCTACGGGGGCAGCAGCGGCTGCGCCATCAGCGATGATCGCTAATTCGGCACCAACTGCAACTGTCTGATCTATTCCGACCACAATCTTTTGTAGAACGCCTGCTACCGGAGAAGGAATTTCGGTATCAACTTTGTCGGTCGATACTTCAAGAAGTGGCTCATCGATTGCGACTTGGTCGCCTTCGTTCTTGAGCCAACGTGTGACCGTACCTTCGGTAACGCTCTCGCCAAGTGCTGGCATTGTTAGTGAGAAGGTCATCTCTTTATCTCCTTGGTTTCCTGATTGAAATTCTTAGTTATCCGTGGGCGTGTAATGGTTTACCGGCAAGTGCCATATGAGCCTCGCCCATTGCTTCAGAAAGTGTTGGATGTGCGTGGATTAGAGGAGCAACATCAGCAGCAGATGCTTCCCAATTAAAGATCAATTGCGCTTCAGCCAATAGTTCGCCTACGCGTGCGCCAACCATATGAATTCCTAGTACCGGACCATTCTTTTGCGAAACTAATTTAATTGAGCCCGCTGTGCGCAAGATCTGTGCTTTGCCGTTGCCGGCTAAGTCATAATTTAATTCAACAACATCGTGGCCACGCTCTTTAGCTTGGGCAGTTGTTAAACCAACGGATGCAACTTCGGGTTCAGAGTAAGTCACGCGAGGAACCCCATCGTAATTAATTGGGCGTGGGTTTAAACCGCAGATTTCTTCGGCAACTAAAATTCCTTCACCGAAACCAACGTGGGCTAATTGCAGAGTAGGGATTAAATCGCCAACTGCCCAGATTCCTGGCACATTTGTGCGGCACTTGTCATCAACTAATACATAGCCGCGGTCCATTGTGACGCCTTGTTCTTCATAGCCCAGATTTGCAGATACCGGTCCACGACCAACAGCGACTAGTAGCACATCGGCTGAAAATGTCTTTCCATCTTCGAGTTCAACAATTACGCCATCGGCCGTAACAGTGTGAGACTTAAAGCGAACTCCGAGTTCAAAGTTAATGCCGCGCTTACGATACGCACGTTCTAGTTGCTTACTGCTTGATTCATCTTCTAGTGCAACTAAGTGAGACAGTCCTTCAATTATGGTTACTTCAGCGCCGAATGATTTCCAGACAGATGCGAATTCGCAACCAATTACCCCGCCGCCAAGCACGATGACAGATTTAGGAACGTAGTTCAGATTAGTTGCGTGATCTGAAGTCATTACTCGAACTCCGTCGATTTCAAGACCAGGTAAAGATTTGGCATAAGAACCAGTTGCTAAAACAACATTGGTGCCGGTGTAGCGCTCACCATTTACTTCAACCGTGTCTTTTGAAACCAGACGGCCGTGACCTTCAACAAAAGTAATGTTGCGTGATTTAACGAGACCTTGCAGTCCTTTATGAAGCTTGTTAATCACGCCATCTTTATAAGCATTAACTGCGACCATGTCCATTGACAGGAATTGGGCGTTAACACCGAAAGTACTTGCTTCGCGTGCGCTATCGGCAATCTCGCCAGAATGTAGAAGTGCCTTCGTAGGGATACACCCGCGGTGCAGGCAAGTTCCGCCTAGTTTTCCGGATTCGATCAGCGCTACGGTCTTGCCCAGTTGAGCTGCCCGAAGGGCGCAGGCATAACCACCACTGCCACCACCAAGAATTACCAAGTCGAATTGAG
Source organism: Bifidobacterium breve (assembly GCA_945883725.1). GTDB lineage: Bacteria > Actinomycetota > Actinomycetes > Nanopelagicales > Nanopelagicaceae > Planktophila. The sequence continues at coordinate 20,075 of CAMCXZ010000006.1, forward strand.
CCACGATCAACCTCTCACCCGTAAGCGTTCTATGGCCCTATCTTGCCAGCCTTCGGGCGATCTAACTAACTGGTGGCTATTTTTCGCTAGTGATCTCGGCCAAACGGATTAGAGAGCGCAAGGCGATTCCGGTGCCACCGATTGGGGTGTAGCCATGCGGCTTAGCCTCGTTATAGGCAGGGCCTGCGATATCTAAGTGAAGCCAAGGCAGCTCTGCCGGAATGAACTCCTTGAGGAATAGACCGGCTACCAACATGCCACCCATTCGCTCGCCGATATTTGCCATGTCGGCCACAGTTGAATCAAGTGATGCGCGAAGTTCTTCAGGTAGTGGCATTGGCCAGAAATCTTCACCAGCTTGATCAGCTGCGACTAAGAACTGCGCGCGGAACTCCTCGTTATTTGTCATGACTGCACTGGTGCGAGTTCCGAGGGCAACAACTTGTGCGCCGGTGAGAGTGGCCACATCAATGATGCCATCTAATTTCATTTTAGATTCTTGCGCTTTTACTAGGGCATCTGCCAAAACTAAGCGACCTTCAGCATCAGGGTTTAAAACTTCAATAGTTTTTCCACCATACATAGTGTGAATATCACTTGGGCGAGTGGCGTTATCAGAAATCATGTTTTCAGCCATAGCTGCCCATGCATCAATTGCGACTGGTAACTTAAGAGCAGCTATTGCCAAGATGGCAGCACTAACTGCGGCAGCTCCACTCATATCTGATTTCATTGCCTCCATACCGGCAGCGGGCTTTAGCGCATAACCACCGGTGTCGAAAGTAATTCCTTTGCCCACGAAGGCCAACTTCTTTGTAGCTTTTGGAGGGTTGTAGGCAATATGTAATAGGCGAGGCGGGTTTGCAGAACCCTGACCAACACCTGAGATGCCGCCATACCCACCATCACGTAATTGCTTCTCATTTAAAATTGTCACCTTTAAGTGCGCTGCCGAACCGCCCAGAGTTTTCACAGCGGCCGCGAATTTTTTGGTAAATGAATCTGGCGTCAAATGACTTGGGGGAGTGTTAATTAAGTCGCGAACAAGCTTTGTATATTCACCAATAATTACAGCGCGCTTAACGGCAGCTTTAGCTTCGGTTGAATTCGCCATTTTGGTATGAACTGTTGCGCCAGCTAACGGCGCTTTGCGTTCTGCTTTTGAGGATCCGCGAAATTCATCGAAAGCATATGCACCGAGGGTCATGCCTTCGGCAACAGCTGCTACTTGCTCAATTGAAGAAGTTGGCAGCGCCACGGCTGCGCTCTTTTCGCCAGCTAACGCGCGGGAGGCAGCGCCGGCGGCGCGACGCAAGACTTCATGCCCATAATCTTTCTTGGCCTCGCCCAAGCCTGTAAATATCAATAACCGAGTGGTCGACCCAGGCAACTTAGTGATTTCATTAGCCGCACCCGTTGCGCCCAAGTCTTTAAGGGCTGAGAGCAAAGACTTTTCGTCAAGTGAAACCGAACCTGATTCAATTTTTAAGGTATCTGCTTTAGCGCCCTTGGCTAAACCAACAATCAAAATATCATCGGAAACTAAAGCATCGGATAAACGGATCGATTTCATGGTTCTCCTTAGTTGTTGCATTCGCGCGAACTTGGCTGAGTCTAAAGCAGGAATACCAGAATATGTAGCGATAGATTGTGCGCCATGAAGCAATCTCCATTACATGAGCGCCATTTAGCCCGTAACGCCAAGATGGCCGATTTTGGCGGCTGGCTGATGCCAATCGAATATCCAGGAGCTGGCGTCTTAGCTGAACATGCCGCGGTGCGAGAGCGGGTTGGGCTCTTTGATGTATCGCATCTAGGAAAAGCATCTGTAATCGGTCAAGGTGCTCTCGATTTTTTGAATTTAATGTTGACGAATGACTTAACTAAAATTTCAGATGGCGCAGCCCAATACTCGATGTTGTGTAACAGCGGCGGTGGCGTGATTGATGATTTGATTGTTTATCGAAATTCTGATGCGGATTTCTTCATTGTCCCTAATGCTTCGAATACGAGTGCAGTTGTCGAAGATCTGCAGGCGAACGCACCGGCAGGAATTACAGTTAAGAACCTACATAATGAATACGGAGTAATCGCGCTCCAAGGCCCACTTGCCGCGAAAGTGTTGGCGCACTTTGGACTTCAGATCGAAATCGACTACATGGCATTTACCAATGTTTCAATTGCTAATTGCGATGTGATTGTTTGTCGTACGGGTTACACCGGTGAATATGGTTTCGAAGTTCTGCCCAAGTGGAGCCAGGCCCTAACTGTTTGGGATGCATTGGTCGAACAAGTTGAAGCAAACGACGGCTTGGTTTGCGGCCTTGGCGCTCGAGATACCTTGCGAACTGAAATGGGATACCCACTTCATGGACATGAACTTTCGCTGGAAATCTCACCAGTAATGGCGAGTGCAAGCTGGGCAGTTGGTTGGAACAAGCCCCAATTCCAAGGCCGTGAAGTGCTGCAGGGTCAGAAAGAAAATGGTGTGACTCGGCGACTAGTTGCACTTATTTCGCGAGATCGCGGGATACCTCGTCCGGATATGCAGGTGTTAAACAATGGCGTTGAAGTCGGCATCGTTACAAGCGGAACATTCTCACCAAGCCTGAAAGTCGGAATTGCTTTAGCGTTAGTGGATTCAGAGTTTAAGACTGGGCAGCAACTCACAATTGATGTGCGAGGTCGCACCTCGAATGTCGAGATAGTTAAATTACCTTTAATGCCATCGCACGTTCGCTAGAAAACCAGGGGAGAATGAAATGGAATATCGTCGTTTAGGCAATACCGGAATGTATGTTTCTGAGATCTCATACGGAAACTGGATCACCCATGGAAACCAGGTTGAAGCAACTGCGGCAAATGCGTGCGTTAAGGCGGCCTTTGAAGCAGGCATCACGACTTTTGATACTGCCGACGTTTATGCGGGCACAAAGGCCGAGACCATTTTGGGCAAAGCGCTCAAAGGGGTAAAGCGCGAGTCTTATGAATTGTTTACTAAAGTCTATTTCCCAACCGGTACCGGCAAGAATGATCGTGGCTTGTCACGTAAGCACATTATGGAATCTTGTAACGCATCCTTAAAGCGTTTACAAACCGATCACATTGATCTTTATCAAGCCCATCGCTTTGATTATGAAACACCGCTAGAAGAAACACTAAGTGCATTCGATGATCTGATTCGCCAAGGCAAAGTTCATTACATCGGGGTTTCAAATTGGAAGCACACTGAAATTCAAGATGCCTTGAAAATTCAAGATGACAAGGGATATAACCGAATTGTTTCGAACCAACCTTCCTACTCGGCGATTTATCGAGTTATCGAAGCCAAGATCGTGCCACTTTGCGAACGTGAAGGCATCAGCCAGATTGTCTATTCACCGCTTGCTCAAGGAGTTCTAACTGGCAAATATCTACCCGGGAAGAAGATTCCTACGGATTCACGTGGGGCAAATAAGAATAACAATGGTCAATTCATGCAAGGAATGATGAATGATGAATTCCTGGGTCATGTAGCTAAATTGCAGCCAATCGCAGATGCGCATGGAATCACTATGTCTCAGCTTGCTTTAGCTTGGATTCTTAGTAATCCAAATGTGGCCAGCGCAATCATGGGCGCTACTAAACCAAAGCAAGTTACCGAAAATGCCAAGGGCAGCGGAATAAAACTAGAGCCATCTGTGATTAAGGAAATTAATGCGGCGCTAAAGCCGATTATTAAGACTGACCCAGACCTGATGAGTAGTCCAAAGCCTCGCGCTTAACTATTTCTTCTTTTGGTATGAAGTAGAAGGCTTGGGTGCACGAAGGCGTCGCATCTGAGTCGAACGCAATACGCCATAAATTCCGAGACCTTTGGTCTTAGCATCCGGGAATTTCTCAATAATTTGCTTCTTAAGTTTGCGACTCAAGAGGAAGCCGTCAACAGCTGCATAGAGAAGGACGGCGTACATAAGAACCAGCGCAATTGCGTTGACTGCCATAATTGGCACGACAGAGAAAAGCAGAACTACGAAAATAATTGGCATGAAGAACTCGCCTACAGAACGGCGACTATCTACTTCATCGCGAACGAATCGGCGCACTGGGCCGCGATCGCGAAGCGGAAGAGCGTTCTCATCGCCACGCATGAAGGCTGCGTGAGCTGCCTTGCGACGTTCACTGGCTAGTTCTTTCTCTCGCTTCTTAGCTTCTTTACCAATTACAGGTGCCAGAGTCGAAACTTTGCGTTTTGATTCGGCAACTTTGCGAGATGGTGTCGGGCGACCTTTTTTTGCGGCTTCTTCAGTCATGGCGAAACTATAGAGCCAGCATGCGTTCTAAGGCGAGTTTGGAGTACTTTCGAACGTCTTCAGGCACGATGATTTGATTAACTACCTGGCCTTGAACCAGGGATTCCATCGCCCAAACTAAATGCGGCAAATCGATGCGATTCATGGTTGAGCAATAGCAAACCGTCTTATCTAGGAAGAGAATTTCCTTATCTGGCATGGTGCGGGATAAACGTTGGACCAGATTTAACTCAGTACCTATTGCCCACTTAGAGCCGGCTGGGGAATTCTTGACTGTCTGAATAATCTTTTCCGTCGAACCCACGACATTTGCGATTGAAACCACTTCATGTTGGCATTCGGGGTGAACCAATACTTTGACGCCAGGAACTCGCTCGCGCACATCAGCGACATTCTGCGCGCTAAAGCGACCATGAACGGAGCAATGACCGCGCCAAAGAATTACTTTTGCCGCACGCAATTCTGCCTCGGTTAATCCACCCATAGGTTTCCAAGGATTCCAAACCACGCAATCAGTTAGCGATAGACCCATGGCTAGAACTGCGGTGTTTCTACCTAGGTGCTGGTCTGGTAAGAAAAGAATCTTTTCACCTTGCGTAAATGCCCACTCCATTGCGCTCTTTGCATTAGAAGAAGTACAAATTGTTCCACCATTTTTTCCGGTAAAACTTTTTATTGCAGCGGATGAATTCATGTAGGTAACTGGAATAGTTTGTTGTGCAATTCCAAGTTCAGTTAATTGATTCCAACAATCATCTACTTGGTTAGCCGATGCCATATCCGCCATTGAGCAGCCAGCAGCCAGATCAGGCAGGATCACTTTCTGATTGGCAGTTGTTAATACATCAGCGCTTTCGGCCATAAAGTGCACGCCACAGAAAATTATGTACTCGGCTTGCGGATTATCGGCAGCTGCTTGAGCCAACTTAAAAGAGTCACCGGTAATGTCAGCAAACTCAATAACTTCATCGCGCTGGTAGTGATGGCCAAGAATCATTACTTTGGAACCAAGGGCTGCTCGCGCAGTGCGCGCGCGTTGAACTAGATCTGGGTCACTGGCAGCTGGCAGTTCGCCGGCACAAGAGACCCCGCGTTCGCTGGTTAGATCACGTTCGCGCCCCATCAAGAGAAGATCGGTCAATGCCATGGCGACATTCTCTCGAATTTTTGTCCTCCTGTCGCATTTGGAGTGCGTGATCTCTTATCTCATGGCTACTATTAACCCTGAACGCAGAATCTTTAGGGGAGAGCAATGACTACCGAAGCCGTAGATACCAAAATGACCAGTATCGCTTTGTCCGATGTAGCAGCAACCAAGGTTGCAGCTCTATTGGCTCAAGAGGGTCGCGATGATCTATGTCTACGCGTTGCCGTTCAACCTGGTGGCTGCTCTGGCCTGAAGTATCAGCTTTATTTTGATGACCGTAACCAAGATGGCGACATTGTGCGCGAGTTTGGCACAGTTAAAGTTGTTATCGACAAGATGAGCGATCCATATTTGATGGGCGCGACCATCGACTTCGTAGACACCATCGAGAAGCAGGGCTTTACTATCGATAATCCAAATGCGCAAGGTTCATGCGCTTGTGGCGATTCTTTTAACTAAAACTTAACGACTTTTATTTTATGAAAATTGGTGTTGCAGGCTCTGTTGGCCTGGACCATCTAATGACCTTTCCGGGAAAATTTACCGATTCATTGGTCGCCGGTTCGCTTGAAAAAGTTTCGCTCTCTTTCTTAGTCGATGGTCTCGAAGTTCGCAGAGGCGGATGTGCTGCCAACATCGTTTATGGCATGGGTGTTCTTGGATTAAATCCTGTTTTAATAGCCGCGGTTGGGAAAGATTGGGCTGATTACGATGCCTGGTTAATCCGTCACGGCGTTGATACTTCACACGTTCTAATTTCAACTACGCAATTCACCGCACACTTCATGGTTACTACTGATACTGAACTAAATCAGATTGCATCCTTCTTTCCTGGCGCCATGTCGGAAGCTCGAAATATTGAACTTGGCCCGATCATGGATAAGACCGGTCGCTTCGATATCGTCGTAATTTCACCAGATGATCCCGAGGCAATGCTGCGTCATTCGGAAGTTTGCCGTTCCCAAGGCATAGCTTTTGCCGCCGATCCTTCACAACAGATGGCTCGAATGAGTGGTGAAGAAATTCGTCAGTTAATTACTGGCGCTAAGTATCTATTTTTAAATGAATATGAGCTAGCTCTTGCGATGCAGAAGACTGGTTGGACTGATGCCGAGATTCTTAATCTAGTTGAGTATCGTGTTGTCACACTTGGCTCAAAGGGCGCAAAAGTTGAATCCAAGAGCGGCGAGTTCGTCCAAGTCACGGTTCCGAAAGAACGAGCAAAGATTGACCCAACTGGTGTTGGTGATTCATTTAGATCAGGTTTTATTGCTGGTTTGGCTTGGGGCTTAAGTCACGAACGCTGTGCGCAACTTGGCTCGATGATCGCAACTTATGTTATTGAAACCACCGGAACTCAGGAGTATCGCTTCACGGCAGACGAGTTTGTTTCGCGTTTTGCCGAAGCTTATGGCGATGCCGCAGCTAGCGAGATTGCCGCACAACTGAAGTAATTCCCGTTATTAGATCGCGGACTTCGGCTTCGGTTACGCCGTGGTGCAGAGTAATCCGTAAGTTTCCCTCGCTCTTCATGCCTAATGCTGCCAGCACATGACTTGGTTGCATTTGAGCCGCAGTACAGGCAGAGCCAGAATCGAGAACAAATTTCATTTCATTTAGCTGTCTAACTAAGTCTTCGCCAACGCAGCCATCTGCAACCAGAGCAATAGTTTGTCCAACTGAATCTGAAACAAGTCCAGCAAAGGAAATTCCGAGATTGGCATCCGTGAGTGTCTCTCTGATCAGCTGATTGAGTTCTTTGATCCGCTTCTTTTCAGCTGCGTCTTCTTTAAGCCAGGCATCGAGTGCGACAGCACTAGCTAGTAGTAGAGGCAATGAAGATGATTCTGGTGTTCTGCGAATTCCTAAATTTGGCAACGGATTCTTCCAAGCAGTCGAGTTACGGATTGCCAGAATTCCAATACCGGCTGGGCCTTGCCAACTAGTTGCATCAAAGATCGCGCTATCCCATCGGCTAGGCAAGGGTAGATTTGGCACTGCAGAATAATCGAGTGCCACATAAGTCGGATTAATTGATCCGATTACTGAATCAACATCTTGGGTAATTCCGGTTTCAATATTGGTGCCTTGTAAGGCCAGAACGCTCATCTGATTAATTTGATTCAGATCACAAATTCGTCCATTGGACCCGACGTTTAATACTTGAGTGCTGCCACCAGAATTTTCATGGGCCACCCCGACAGCAAAGACGCTCCGGCGATCAACCGATGAATGCAGCAAGGTATGTTCAGTTTTCAGTAACCCAGAAATAGCCAGGTGGTGCCCAAGTCTTGGCTCACCTATTACTTCAATCTCATTTAGATTCAGGTTTAAATTTGCGGCAATCGATTCGGTAGCTTCATTTCGCAGAATCGCAGTCCTGGCTGAATGATCGCCAATTTTCGAAGGATCTGCCCAGCCTTGGCCAAAAGCCTCATTTAATAGGGCTACCGCGGCAGGGTGGAGGGGGGATTGACTGGTGAAATTTCCTGTGACCCGAACCACGCATCGAAGGCTACTACTGACAGAAGCAGACGTCTAAGTGGACGACTATCCTTACGCTATGAGATTGAATACCACTCGTCGCGGCCTCGTAATTTTGGTGCCAGCCATCTTTGCCCTTACTGGCTGTGCGAAAGATGCGGACTCAGGGTTTAGCGGAGACGCTTCGAGCGTGAACGAAATTACGCATTCGCTCTGGACTCTGTCATGGTTGGCGGCTGCAGTTGTTGGTGTTTTTACTGCAATCTTGATCATATGGCCAGCAATTTTTCACCGCGCGCCTAAGAATGGTCCAGAATTTCCAAAGCAGACTCAATACAACGTGCCGGTCGAAATTGCCTACACCCTGATCCCATTCATAATCGTGGCAGTCATGTTCTATTTCACCGCAGTTAAGCAGGATGAAATTGTTAAGCCACAAGGAAATGTTAAGCATGAAATTGTTGTGACTGGTTTTCAATGGTCTTGGCAATTTACCTATTTAGACGCGGGTAAAAATGTTACTTTCACTGGAACTCCAGCCAAGCCGCCAGTTCTTGTCGTGCCACAAGGCGAGCGAGTTCGTTACACAATCGTCTCGAATGATGTTGTTCATGGATTCTGGATTCCTGAATTTATGATTCAGATGCAGAACTTGCCTGGCGTCACTAACTCCCTGGAAATTACGGCGAATAATTTGGGCGACTTTCCAGGTGTCTGCAATATTTTCTGTGGACGTAATCACGCTCAAATGCGTTTCACCGTTCGAGTCGTCACTCCGGCTGAATACCAAACATATATTTCTAATCTGAAACTTGAAATCGAGAAGGCGAGCTAAGCATGACCACATACGCTCAACGCGAAGCAACAGGGGGATTTGAGGCAACAACAGTTGCGCCAACTTCTAAGGGCCGTCATTTCGTACGCTTTATAACCTCAACTGATCACAAGACGATCGGTTATCTCTACCTGATGACGACATTTGCCTGGTTCTTAATTGGCGGCGTTTTGGCGCTGGTTCTCCGCGCTGAACTGACCCGTCCGGGCATGCAATTCATTAGTAATGAGCAGTACAACCAAGTTTTCACAATGCACGGAACCATTATGTTGTTGATGTTTGCAACACCGCTGTTCGTTGGCTTTGCTAATGTAATTATGCCACTGCAAATTGGTGCCGCAGATGTGGCTTTCCCTCGTTTAAATATGTTGTCTTACTGGATTTATCTATTCGGTGGCATCATGGCATTCGCTGGTTTCTTAGCACCAGGGGGTGCAGCTTCTTTTGGTTGGACGGCTTACGCACCGCTATCTAATTCACAATATTCACCGGGCATCGGTGGCGATCTTTGGATTGTTGGTCTAGCTATTGGTGGTATCGGAACAATTCTCGGTGGCGTTAACTTCATTACAACAATCTTCACAATGCGTGCACCAGGTATGACCATGTTCCGTATGTCGATCTTTAGCTGGAACGTTTTACTCACCTCAATCCTTGTTCTACTGGCCTTCCCGCCACTAGCAGCAGCTCTGCTTGCACTTGAGTCAGATCGATTATTTGGTTCACATATTTTTGATCCGGCCAATGGTGGTGCGATGCTTTGGCAGCATCTCTTCTGGTTCTTTGGGCACCCTGAGGTTTATATTTTGGCGCTACCTTTCTTTGGTATCGCAACCGAAATTCTGCCGGTCTTTAGTCGCAAGCCAATCTTTGGTTATAAAGGTTTGATTGCAGCGACAATTGCAATTTCAGCGCTTTCCGTTTCAGTCTGGGCTCACCACATGTTCGCAAGCGGTCAAGTGCTCTTACCGTTCTTCTCATTTATGACTTTCCTAATTGGTATCCCAACCGGTGTTAAATTCTTTAACTGGATCGGAACCATGTGGCGCGGGCACGTTACTTTTGAGACTCCAATGCTCTGGGTAATGGGTTTTTTAATCACCTTCTTATTCGGTGGAATTACCGGAATCATCTTGGCTTCACCGCCACTAGATTTCGCAGTCTCGGCCTCTTACTTCGTGGTTGCGCACTTCCACTATGTGCTCTTTGGAACCGTGGTCTTTGCTATGTTCGCCGGTTTCTATTTCTGGTGGCCAAAGATGACTGGGCGCATGCTTAATGAGCGTCTAGGAAAGATCCACTTCTGGACTCTCTTCTTTGGATTCCACACAACATTCTTAATCCAGCACTGGCTAGGTATTAAGGGTTTCCCTCGTCGTTATGCTGACTATTTAGCTACCGATGGATTTACGACGATGAATATGATTTCAACAGTGGGATCAATCTTGTTGGCACTATCTATGATTCCGTTTGCAATCAATGTTTGGATAACTCGCAAGGCACCACTAGTTAACTGTGATGATCCTTGGGGCTATGGCGCTTCCCTTGAATGGGCGACATCTTGCCCACCTCCACGCCATAACTTCTTAACGATGCCTCGAATTAGATCAGAACGCCCAGCATTTGATCTGCACCACCCACACATTAAGACCGAGGGGCACTAATTAAATGAAAGCTAATTACCGCCTTTTCGTTGGTTTAGCCGTTTTCTACGCAATCATGACCTTTGTTTATTACTATGTTGGTGGCGAGCCTCTAGGTATTTCTTGTTTGCTACTTAGTTCACTGCTTGCCGCAATGGTTGGTTATTACGTTTGGTTTACTGATCGCCGCATTGGCGTAACTCTGCCGGAAGATAATCTTGAAGGCGAGATCGCCGATTCAGCAGGTGAACTAGGTTTCTACAGCCCACATTCATGGTGGCCACTACCACTTGCTGCGAGCATGTTCGTAGTTGGTCTTGGTTTGATCATCGGCTGGTGGCTAACTCTTCTAGGTGTAGGCGCTCTTGTTATTAGCATCATCGGGTTTGTAACCGAGTACGAAAAGCCAAGTAACGACTCAGCTCATCATTAATTAGCGCAGTCGTGCTAAAGAAACTGGCCCCTGGTCTCTTTGTACTTCTGTGGAGTACCGGTTTTATAGGTGCTAGATACGTAATCCATTATTCGCCACCGTTCTATTTTTTAACCATACGTATGGCAATCGCATCGCTACTGCTTTTCATCGCTATCTCTTTTCTGCGCAAGAGTCAGCCAATCACTCGTTCAATCATCTGGCCTTCTACGATGATTGGCCTAACCCTCCATGGCACTTACCTAGGTGGCTGTTTCTTTGCGGTAAGCCGAGGGTTGCCCACTGGGGTAACAGCTTTGATCGTAAGTTTGCAGCCAGTGTTAGTAAGTCTGTTTGCCGCCAGGTACTTGGGAGAACCACTTAAAGCTAGGGCAGTCTCCGGATTACTGCTTGGGTTGATTGGTCTCCTCGTTGTTGTTATACCGCGCATAAGCATGACGGGTGCTAATTCGATTTCACTGATTTCGATAATGGCGTGTGTTATTGGATTACTGGGTGGTACCAGCGGAACTATTCTGCAAAAGAAGTACGGGGGAGCGATACCAACTCTTAGTGGAACTTCGATTCAATATGCCACTACCGCTCTCGTTTTGTTGATTCTAGCCTCGATATTTGAAGAACCCAACATCACATGGTCACTGGAATTTATTGGAGCATTAACTTGGTTAGTTCTAGCTCTTTCATTTGGTGCAACTCTTATGTTCTTTTTTCTACTTTCTCATGGCAGTGCCGCAAGCGTTTCCTCGCTTTACTATCTGGTACCTGCCGTAACCGCGATTGAGGCTTACTTCTTCTTCGATGAGCACATCTCGCCAGTTTCATTGTTAGGCACCTTGATAACCGTGATTGGCGTTTGGCTAGTTGTCAGCAAGCAGAAAGAAACCCCCGTAGCTAATTAGCAACGAGGGTTTCTTTTAAACTACAACCTAATTAATGGTGCTCGATCTCTTTAAGATCATTAGCAGTTGGCTTAGCAATACTTTCCGCATTCGCCTGGCTAATCCGCTTGCGCAGCTTGTTCTTTAAGCTGCCAGCACGGCGCACCCCACGAGCATCGACATCTGCAAGTACTAGCGCTGGGGCTTGTTCGTGAGCAGTTAACTTCCAAGCTAGTTCTGGTGAAATCGGTTCGTGGACTTCGACGAATTCGCCATGAGGCAACATCAGCAGACGACCGGTCTCGCGACCATGCAGTACTAATTCGCGATCTGCACGCTGGAGCGACAAGCAGATGCGCTTTGTGATCACAAACGCCAACGGTGGTAATACAATTATGCCGATTCGACTAAACCACATAACTTGGTTAATACTCAAACTAAAGGTGGTAGCGATGATGTCGTTTCCACCATTGATTAGCGCAACCAACATAAATGTAAGTGACATCGCACCAAGTGCTGTGCGGTTAGGCACATTACGCGGACGATCAAGTAGATGATGTTCACGCTTATCGCCAGTTATCCAGCTTTCAATGAATGGGTATAACGCCATTCCGGTGAAGAGTATTCCAGGAATGATTAGCCCCGGAATCAAGATATTCCAAGAGATGGTGTAACCAAAAAGATAAGTTTCAAGTGGTGGTGCCATTCGCACTAAACCATCGAGCCAACCCATATACCAATCGGGCTGCGAACCTGCTGACACTTGTCCTGGGTTATAAGGCCCATAAAGCCAGATCGGGTTAATAGATGCGACCGCACCAAGGAACGCGGTAACACCAAAGACAATAAAGAAGAAGCCGCCAGCTTTAGCCATGTAAGCAGGCATAAGTGGATACCCAACTACATTCTTCTCAGTACGACCTGGACCAGGCCACTGAGTGTGCTTCTGATACCAAACCAACATTAAGTGCACCGTAATGAGGGCAAGGAAAATACCTGGCAACAGCAAAACGTGAACCGTGAAAATACGTGGGATAAATGCTTCACCCGGAAACGCGCCACCGAAGGCGAAGAAGGCCAAGTAAGAACCAACTACTGGCAGTGCTTGAATGATTGCTTCGGCGATACGAATACCAGTACCTGAAAGCAAATCATCAGGCAATGAGTAACCGAGGAAACCTTCGACAATTCCTAGTGTTAATAGACCAACGCCAATGATCCAGTTGAACTCACGTGGCTTGCGGAAAGCTCCAGTGAAGTAAACGCGCATCAAGTGCACAACCATGCCAGCCATGAAAATCAGAGCAGCCCAGTGGTGAATTTGACGCATTAACATTCCACCACGAATTTCGAAAGAGATATGCAAAGTCGATGCGTAAGCCGCTGACATATGGAGGCCTTGGAGTGGTACATAACTGCCGTCATATATGACCTCACGTTGTGAGGGATCAAACCAGAATGTTAAGAAAGTTCCGGATAGCAACAAGATGATAAATGAGTACAGCACGATTTCACCGAGCAAGAACGACCAGTGATCAGGAAAGACTTTGGTTAAGTTCTTCTTCATCCACTTAGCAGCGCCAGTGCGCTCATCTACATAGTTAGCTACCGTTCCGGCAACTCTTTCACGTGCGGTCATGATGAACGCTCCCAGAAACTAGGTCCGACTGGTTCGGAAAATGGCTTTTGTGCAATTAGAAAACCTTCAGAGTCAACTGTAATTGCTAACTGGGGTAGTGCGCGCGCTGAAGGTCCAAAAATTACCTTTGCTGCGCGAGGCACGTCAAAAGTGGATTGGTGACATGGGCAAAGTAAATGCTTAGTAGTTTGTTCGTAGAGGGCAACTGCGCAACCCATATGTGAACAAATCTTGCTGAATGCGATGATGCCGTCATAGGTCCAAGATAAACGCTCTGAGCTCAATTGGAACTCTTCTGGACGAAGGCGAATTAAAAGAACCGCATCCTTTGCGATATCACTTAAGTGACGTCGCTCCTCACCAAAATGTTCAGGCAAAACTTGAGCTACTGCGCCAACTTCTAAATCTTCGGGACGAATTGGGCGATCACCTGGATCTGTAACTAATCTGGTACCGGCCTTCCAACTGGTTTTTGTTAACTCATCACCAGGAAGTGGACCTAAATCGCGCAATAGAACTAACGGTGAGAGTCCAATTAGACCAAGTGATAGACCCATCGAACGCTTAATTAGTGAGCGACGACCAAGGCCGGCTGCGCCTGCACGCTCTTTAGCTGTTGTCACAAGAGCGTCACGATCTTCCTCGTCAGATCTAAGCGTGTGGCGCATCGCGATAACTTCTAAATCGGGCATCAGCGTCTTAGCCCAGTGAATTGCAGCAGCACCAATAAAGAAAAGCGCTATCGCAAGTCCAAGACCCAAGAAGAGTTGATGAGCATTGGTGTTTCCGAGAACGGGAAAAAAGAAGAAGACATCTTCAGGGACAAAATAATAAGCAAAGATAAATAGCAAAGTCCCAAGGGCAGAGATCAGGAAGAGGATTGCTACTTGTCGCTCTGCACGCTTTTCGGCGACTGGATCAGTATCAGCCTTACGATGAACATGCGCCGGTAATCCGGGATCCTTGATCGCTTCAATTTCATTAGACATGTCTCTATCTCGCCTTCGTCGCTAACCAAACTGCTACACCGATCAGCAGTCCGAGTCCTAGTGTCCATACCAATAAGCCTTCAGTCACCGGTCCAACTCTTCCAAGAGCAGCACCACCTAGCTGTGGTTCATTCTCCGCAGCCTTAATCCACTTGATCATGGAAAGTTTTTCAGCAGGAGTAATAGTTTTATCCGCAAAAACTGGCATTGCTTGCGGACCAGTAATCATTGCTTCGTAAATATATTTAGGTTCTACACCCATCAGAGTTGGCGCATACTTTCCTTGGGTTAGAGCGCCACCTTGGCCGGCGAAGTTGTGGCACATAGCGCAGTTAGTGCGGAATAAAGTTCCGCCTTCTGCGGTGTTTCCATCGCGCTCATAATTAAGCATTGATTCGGTAGGAATCTCTGGCCCCAGAGAAGTTGAAGCAACGTATGCGGCAAGGGCGGCAGTTTGCTCTTCATTATATACGGGCTCTTTACGTGCGATTTGTTGGCTTAAATCAGCTACCGGCATGCGGCCGGTTCCCACTTGGAAATCAACTGAAGCTGCTCCAACGCCGACTAAGGAAGGTGCGATTGCTGAGCCTTCGAGGTTTAAGCCATGACACGAAGAGCAGCCCTTTAGAAATATATTTTTGCCTTCAGCTATCTGAGCTGAGCGCTGTTGGACTGAAAGCTCACTCTTCGTCGTGGCACTCGCTACCGAGAAAGTCGTACCGATTGCAAAAAGCGCGAGAGCTAAAAGTAGCGGTGAGGCGAAAGCGTTGCGACGAAGTTTAGATAATTTTTTCATATTTCTTTTCTACTTAATTAGGTAGATCGCAGAGAAGAGTGCGATCCAGACTACGTCGACGAAGTGCCAGTAATACGAAACTACGATGGCTGTTGTTGCTTGATTGTGATTAAAACGGCGAGATTTCGCGACTCGGATCATCACGATTAGGAAAGCGATTAAGCCACCGGTTACGTGTAATCCGTGGAAGCCGGTTGCGATGTAGAAAACCGAACCGTAAGCCACAGATGAAATACTTAAACCTTCTTCTACCAGTGCTGCGTATTCATAAACTTGCCCGCCAATAAAGAAGGAGCCCATTAGAAATGTCAGCGCAAACCATTCCCGCATTCCCCATTTATTGATCTGCCAGAGTGAACCGGTTTTGCGCTCTTGGAATCGTTCGGCGGCAAATACACCGAACTGGCAAGTTACAGATGATAAAACTAAAACTGTGGTGTTAAGAGCCGCGAATGGAATGTTAAGAAGTTCAGTTGAGCTAAGCCAAACTGTGGGGCCTTGAACAGCGCGGGTCGTGAAATACATCGCGAAGAGAGCAGCGAAAAACATCAACTCACTTGATAGCCAAACGATAGTTCCGACAGCAACTAAGTTCGGGCGGGTGGGCTTATGCATTCCAACAGTTGTGCTCGACATACGACGTATTATTCCCGAAATAGCCACTCTTGGCTCCCAGAAGAGCCCGTTTGGGCAAGGGATATTGACCAGAAAGCATGAGTCAGGTCACAGGGGTTTTGGCTATGAAAATGATTAGAATTGCGCGCATGAGCAGTTCAGAAACTTCAAAAATCCGTGTGGTTATTTACTCACATGATTCAGCAGTTCGGGCTGCCGTTATCTCGGCTTTAGGTCGCAAAATAGCGGCAGATCTGCCGGCTCACGAAATTCTAGAATTTGCCACAGCGCCTGCCTTGCGCATATTCATAGATCGCCCAGATCTAGCCGGTGATTTCAAAGCGGATCTATTCATCCTTGATGGTGAAGCAGTACCCGAAGGCGGAATGGGTGTAGCTCGTCAGTTAAAGGATGAAGTCTTTAATTGCCCACCAGTATTGCTAATTACTGGTCGCAAAGAAGATGCTTGGCTGGCAGCTTGGTCTCGCGCAGAATCTGTGGTGACCCACCCAATTGATCCCTTTACCTTGGCGCAGTCCGCTGCTGCTTTGTTGCGCAAACAAAATCTCGCAACGACGAATGTCTAATTCCAATACCTGGCCACAATTAATAGAGACGCTAACCAACGGGTTAGATCTCAGTTCTAGTTCGGCCCAATGGGCGATGAATGAAATCCTGCAAGGTCAAACCGATATCTCGCAAATAAAGGAATTTCTCTTAGCCCTTAAAACTAAGGGCGAGACAGCCGAAGAAGTAAACGCCTTTGTCGGTGCGATGTATCAACACAGTGCGCCTATCGATATTGCTGAACGAGCAGTAGACACAGTTGGCACTGGTGGCGATGGTTTTAACACGATCAATATTTCAACTACGGCTGCCATAGTTGCCGCTGCGGCCGGTGCGAAAGTTGTCAAACATGGCAATCGGGCAGCTTCATCTAAATCTGGATCAGCTGATTTGTTGGAAGCACTTGGTGTGAACATCGATTTGGTTGGCGATGAAGTCGAAGCCGTGTTTCGTGAAGTTGGAATTGGGTTCTGTTTTGCGCCGAAATTTCATCCAGCTATGCGGTTTGCAGCACCGGCCCGAAAAGAGTTAGGCGTACCCACAATCTTTAACATTCTTGGTCCGCTGGCCAATCCAGCTAAACCAAAGGCTGCGGCCATAGGTGTTGCCAACGATCGCATGCACTTACTGATGGCTCAAGTACTTTTTGCCAAAGGTGTAGATGGCTTTGTTTTCCGGGGCGACGATGGTCTTGATGAGATCTCACTTGCTACCACGACTTCGGTACTAACAATTGGTCAAGGCGAGATCTCTTCAGATCTAATTGATCCAACTGATTTTGGAATTTCAAAAGCGCCGTTAACTGATTTAGTTGGGGGAGATGCCCAATTCAATGCGAATGTTTCGTTAAGTATTTTTAAGGGTGAACATGGCGCGCCACGCGATGCGGTTGCGCTAAATGCGGCTGCTGCCATTGCGGCATATAAAGGCGAATTCGCTAAATCTCTAACAGAGCGCATGCAAGATGGTTATCTTGATGCGATCAAGGCTATTGATTCTGGAGCCGCAACGGCGCTACTGGAAAACTGGGTAACGGTTAGCCAGCGACTAGCCAAATAACAACATCTAATCCTTCGCTAACTACTTTCTAGTTCTTTTCGGGTGCGGGTATTAGATTTTCGATTACCGAAATCTCTTAATTCTTCTAACGTCGAAATACCAAAGCCCGCAGCCCTGCCGATAAGGGCGTGTAAGACATCAACTGTTGCTAGCGCATCATCCAACGCTCTGTGATTGGGGCTTACTTCGGTCTCAAAGAACTCAGCAAGCGTGCCAAGTTTGCAATTGACTACTTCATCGCGAGTCAGGATACGTCTAGCGAGTTTTGCGGTATCGATCACCGTCAATTTTGGCCATTGGTACTCACTGTTAGCAGCTGCGGCTTTCAAGAAACTCAGATCGAAGGGGGCATTGTGCGCGACAAACACGGTCTCGTTTTCAGAACCTAAAAATTCTAACAGGATTGGCAATACCTCAGAGATTTTAGGAGACGATGAAACCATCTCATCGGTAATGCCAGTTAGAGTGGTTATGAAAGCAGGGATTGGGGTTCCTGGATTTATAAAGGTTTGAAACTTGCCTAACACTTCGCCACCGCGAACTTTGACTGCGCCGATTTCGGTGATGTGCGCCCCTAAATGCGGTGCACCACCGGATGTTTCGAGGTCGAGAACGACAAAAGTAGTTTCGGCCAGCGGGCGGCCTATCTCATCGATAGTCACTTGCCAAGAATTCATAATGAATTGATCCTAAATGTTCTCTGTGACAGTGGAAAGCCAAGATAGATTTTGACCATGAGTATTAACGGAGCCCCTGCTGGTCTGCTGCAAGATTTTCAAGCATTGGGGGATAAGAAGAATGGTCATATCGGCATAGTCCTAGTTCATGGCTTTACTGGATCTCCAGCGGCAATGCGACCATGGGCTGAATTTCTAAACGCCCGCGGCTATAGCGTCCGCGTGCCGCTACTACCTGGCCATGGAACTAAACCTGCTGATTTAAATCAGGTCGAATGGCCAGAGTGGCCAGCGAAGGTGAAAGCCGAAATTGTCGAACTACAGAAACATTGTTCGCAAGTGTTTGTCGCGGGACTATCAATGGGTGGCGGGACAACTTTATATGTGGCATCCGAACTAGGAGATAAGTTAAGCGGAATCATTTTAGTCAATCCGATGATTCACGTGCGCGGGATTTCACCGGGTATGGCTTTTGCTTTATCGCGGGTAGTCAAATTCGGAAACAGCGTAGGTGGTGACATCAAGCGCAAGGGAGTGACTGAATATAGCTACGACAAGTTGCCATATCGCGGGATCCATCAACTACTAACGATGTTGAAGTTGACGCGCGCAACGTTGCCATCAATTAGAGTCCCAATGCAGCTATTTCATAGCGTTGATGACCACACCTTGCCGGTTTCAAACACCGAAATCGTCATGCGTGAGATTGGCTCGGCCAATAAGTCACGCATTGAACTTCTTAATAGTTTCCACGTGGCAACACTTGATCATGACAGCGAACTGATCTTTACCAATTCTTTGACCTTCATCGAGGGCCTAAGCAAATAGTTTCCGTTACAGCAGATCTTGCCACTTACGATGAGACTGAGATCTTGATTGATCTTTGGCAGATTTATATGCGGGATCTCTCTGAATTCAGAAACTTGGAAATTCAGCCTGATGGCCGATATCGCGATGATCGATTGCGAACATATCTGGCATATGAAGAGCATTGGCCGCTGCTGATCAGATGCGACGGTGAGATTGCTGGTTTTTCGCTAGTTCGAAAATCAAAACCAAGCACACATGTAATTGGCGAATTCTTTATTGGATCAGAATTTAGACGCTCTGGCGTTGGCGGGGCAGCGGTATTCGAAGTCCTGCAAAGATTCAAGGGTAATTGGGAGATCTCATTTCAAAATGAGAATGCTCGTGCAGCAGCCTTTTGGCGAAGCGTAATTCCGCAACTAGGAATCCAAGTGACAGAATCTAAATTGCCGGTTGCAGGTAAACCAGAATTACCACATGACGTCTGGTTGATTTTTGCAAATAGTGATGCCTGACAGCGCATCGTTTTCATTTAAAACTATTTGTTAGCTAGGCGTGCCTCACGTCTAATTCGTTGTGCTGCTGGATCCGGAATCGGAACAGCACCAATTAGTCGTTTGGTGTAATCCTCGCGTGGGGTTTTCAGAATCTGATCTCGGGTACCAACCTCAACGAGGCGGCCATCCTGCATAACTGCGATTCGGTGCGCAAGAATGTCAACAACTGCTAAATCGTGAGAGATGAAAAGACAAGCAAACTTGAGCCTATCCTGCAGTTCTTGAAGAAGCTCAAGGAAGCGAGCCTGTACTGACACATCGAGAGCAGAAGTTGGTTCATCGGCAATCAATAAACTCGGAGTTAAGGCAAGTGCGCGCGCAATTCCTACGCGTTGACGTTGACCACCAGAGAGTTCGTGTGGGTAACGGTTGCGATATGACTTAGGAAGTTCAACACTATCGAGCAATTCCTCTACACGACGATCAAGTTCGGCACCTTTAGCATCACCAGATAGAAGTAGCGGTTCTCCAATACTTTCACCGATTGGCAGGCGAGGGTTAAGCGAACTGCCCGGATCTTGGAAAACGATGCCGGTAAATCTGCGAATCTCGCGCAATTCTTGAGCTGTTGGCTTAGTTAAATCTCTACCAACAATCTCGATTTTGCCTTCAACCGTTGGAAGCAAACCAATGGCTGCGCGGCCAACAGTTGTTTTTCCTGATCCTGATTCGCCAACCAGTCCAACGATTTCACCTGGGTAAATCTCTAAGCTGAAATCAGTAACTGCGCGGAAAGCAGGAACGCGACCTCTCTTGGGATACTCGATTGAAACTTTCTCTAACTTCAGAACGGGTGGTAATCCAACGAGTTCTGCTTCAATTTGACGGACCGCTACGGAGCCAAGTTTTGGAACAGCGGCAAGGAGTTCTTTTGTGTAGGGATGATTAGGACGGTTAAAGATCTGATCAGATGTTCCGAACTCAACAGTTAGGCCGTCCTTCATCACCAAAATGTCATCTGCTAAATCTGCGACAACTCCCATGTCATGGGTAATGAGAAGAATTGCTGAATTTAATTTATCGCGAAGGTTGCGAATTAGGTCGAGGATTTCCGCCTGAACGGTCACATCAAGGGCGGTCGTAGGTTCATCTGCAACGAGTAAACCTGGATCGCAAGAGAGTGACTGCGCGATCATCGCGCGTTGACGTTGTCCGCCGGAAAGTTGATGTGGGTACTTATCGAAAGAGGCCTCTGGATTAGGGATCTCGACCATAGAGATTAATTCAATTGCGCGTGCCTTTGCCTCCTTTGGACCCAGATCAAAGTGGGTACGGAGAGTTTCAACAATCTGAAAGCCAATTGTGTAAACCGGATTGAGAGCGGTCATTGGCTCTTGGAAGATATAGGCCACTTCACGGCCACGAGTTCTTTGAAGTAGCGTCTTCTTGGCTCCGACCATTTCTTGACCATTAATTTTTACGCTACCTTCAACGCGAGCATTAGAAGCTAAAAGATCCATCAGCCCCATTGCAGTAGTTGACTTACCTGAGCCGGACTCACCAACGATGGCTAGAACTTTTCCAGCTTGAACCTCAAAGTTCATATTGATGGCAGCGGGATACCAAACCCCGTCAACCCAGAAGTCAACGCTGTAGTTGTCTACCTGAAGAACTGCTTGGTTCGCTTTGCTCATTTTGCTTCTCCTGCGATACTTAGACTATGAATGAAACCTTTCGACCGCGCAGCAATTTTCTCTGGGCGGGTGTGTCGCTGGTATTGCTTTTTCTCTTTGCTGTGAACAGCATGTTGGTGGCTACAAGCTTCCAACAGAGAACCTTTGAATTTGTGATCTCCCTTATTTTGGCAGCTACTGCGTACGTGATCTGGATTAGACCCAAAATGGTTCTGCGAGATGACCACATTGAAGTCGTAAATCCGTTTAGTTCCGAGTTGATTGCGTATGCCGATGTCATTGAGCTCAACACCAAGTGGGCGTTGACGATCACTCATAGCCGAGGCAAGACCAAGGTATGGGTTGCCCCTGCGGGTGGAAAGCAGCGATGGATCGCTGAGAAGAAGTTTGGCTGGATCGGTAGCGACCTGCCGCTTTCCCAATCTAGAGGCATCGAGATGGAGTCGATGAGCGCTAGTCTTGAAAGTTCCAGCGGGCAAGCCGCCTACATGATCCAAGAACGCATTAAGAGAATTCACTAGGAGTTTAACCTTTTCATCTCCTTGGCCCGCTTGCGATCTTTAATCGAGATGTGCTTGCGTTGACGTGGGTCAAATGCATCACGGAGTCCGTCGCCAATAAAGTTCACGCAAAGTGCAATCGAGACAATCAACGCTCCAGGCCACCAGAAGAGCCAAGGACTAATACTAAAAGTTCCCTGATACTCGCTGATCAATAGTCCGAGAGAGACATCCGGTGGTCTAACACCGAAGCCGAGATAACTCAGGGAAGTTTCGATGAGAATAGCGCCAGACATCAAAAGCGTTCCTACGACGATAATAATTCCCATAGCATTTGGAAGAATGTGTTTGAAGATAATTCTTCGATTTGACGCACCTGCCACACGTGCCGCGTCGACGAACTCTCGCTCACGTAGCGTTAAGAATTCGGTACGAACAAAGCGCGCCAGCCCCATCCAGGCAAAGAAGCCAAGCATCAGAGCAAGTGGAATCACACCGAGGTTACCGAATCTAAATCCGATCACAGCTCCAATAACGATTACTGGAGTAACTAAGAACATATCGGTCAGACGCATCAATACTGCATCAACGATTCCACCGAAAAATCCAGCGATAGCGCCAACTACAGTACCGATCAAAATACCAAGGAAACTCACGATCACCATCACCATTAGTGATTGTTGTGCGCCGCGAACTACCAAAGCAAAGTAATCGGTTCCAATAATGTCGGTTCCAAATGGATGGTTACCGAACTTAACACCATCTCCATCCATAAATGCGGGAGCTAAATCTAGCGTTGGACATCCAGTGACGCCGCCATTACACATACTGGCTATCGCGCCCTCTGGGTCAATATCGGTGATCGAGTACGGCCACCAGCCGGGGATAGTAAAGCCAAAACTTTCTCCGCCAACCCGGATACCGGTAGCGGTGAAAACCGTGACGATGATTCCGATCAAGGTGAAGAGTGAAGCCATAGCAGCTTTGTGGCCGACAAATCTCTTTATGACAATTTGTCGCTGGCTTAGTCCGGCTGTTTGTCGATTGGCAATCTCATTCTCATCTTTTTCAAGAGTTGCCTCAGCCTTTGGATTTATTTTGCTCATGGCAACCTACTTTCTGATTCGAATTCTAGGATCAACTACGCCGTATAAAAGGTCTGCCACGAAGTTTGCGAGCACAGTCAGGGTTGCAGAGAGAACGAAAACACCCATAAAGAGATTCATGTCGTAACCTCTTAAGGCATCGTTAAAGAGTTGCCCCATACCCTTCCAAGCAAATACGCCTTCGGTGATAATGGCACCACCAAGCAATCCAGCAAAATCATTCACAAGGATTGTGGTTAGTGGCAACATCGCATTACGCATACCGTGGCGAACAATTACAGTGCGCTCAGTTAGTCCCTTAGCGCGTGCGGTTCTGATGTAATCCATATTCAATACTTCTAGCAGACTTCCGCGAGAGAATCTCACATAACCAGCAAAGGAGATAAGCGTCAAAGCGATCGTAGGGAGTACTAAGTGCACAGCTGTATCTAAACCAGCGACCCAAAAATTTTCTAATTGTTCAGGCGTAAGCATGTCATTGTTCTGGCCCAACGTAGGAACCGGTCTGCGGTTCACCGCATCTGAGTTCATGTAGCCCGGAAATTCCTGCATAAAACGATCGATAATGATCGGAAACGTTGAAATAAAGGCGGTGAAAAAACTTATCCGAGAATAAACACGGCGATCTATATCGCTAACAAAGTAACCTATTGTCAATCCCACTGAAATGGTGACCGCAAAGATTGCAAGGACATTGACCAAAGATGCGTTCGCAGACATTAATGTCTGAAGTGGGTAGTACAAAGCAGCGATTGAAACCGCGGTTCCAAAACCTGCGATTCGACCTTTCTTACTATCTAGGCCAGAGATTAGTTGAATCACGATTGCTGCATTACAAAGGGCCAGGAATGAGACTCCAAAAATTCCAAGTGCTGGCTCTAGGAACCAATTGGATCCGCTCATAAAAGTTAGGGCGGCTGCAGAAAAGGCAGCACCTCCCGCCGCCACCGTTAAGAACTGAGCCTTACTTCCGCCGACAAAGCTTGCCATAATGAAACCGAGAATCAGAGCGATAGTAATGATTGTTGCCGGGGGAATATTGGGGTCAGCCAAGAAGTCGTTGAACTGGATCGCCATAAACTCCTTAAGAAGTACTGCGACCCAAAAGATTGGAAGTGAGAAAAGCAGAAAGGAAATGAAGGTCATTACATAGTCAAAGCGACTGTATTGGCGAATGGCGGTAATCATCCCGACTGAAATTCCGAGGATTATCGCGAGGAATGTAGCGGTGATAACGAGTTTGATCGTAACTGGAATAGCTTGAGCGAGAAGCTCAATAACTGGAATATTGTTTCGACTCAGACCCATGTCAAAGTCTCCCCATAGCCCGCCAACGATCCCGCGCAGCCAGGAGAAGTACCTCAATGGTGGTGGTACGTCGAGTTGGAGATCTCTGATCATTTTTGCGATCAGAAAGCTCTTATTTTGTTCAGTGCTCTCAGTGAAGGCTGAGAGAGGATTTGATGAGTATGCCTGGAGGTTATAGGCCAAAAAGCTGGCTCCAAAAACAATAACAAACATCATACCTAGACGTCTTAACACATACTGTAACAAATCAACACCCTGACCGCGGTAGCACCGCACTTGTTTCCCCGCACCCTTAAGGGCGGTCAATGAAAAATTCTAACACCGAAATAAGAAACTGGGACGCCCTTATGGGCGTCCCAGTTTCTTATTTATCGATTTATATAGCTATTACTTAGTAAGACCACTCGAAGAAGTTCCAAGTGATGTTATTTCCAACCGGTGCTGTCTTAACGTTCTTTAGCTCCTTGTTGAAAGCAGTAATTGTTGGGTTTGCATAAAGCGCAAATCCCCAGTAGTTGCTCATGATGATCTTGTCAGCAGCTAAACGCTTAGCTGTAACCTGAGCTGGAGTGAGAATGTCACTTTGTAGGCTCTTCATGAGTTCATCGAGAGCTGAGTTGTTCCAGCCCCAGTTGTTGTTTCCACCATCTGACTTGAAGATTTCAGTTCCATTTGACTGGCTGATGCTGTTCAAGCCGAAGCCGTACATTGTCACATCGTACTTAGCGTATGAAATCTCATCAAAGAATGTATCTGTCAAAGCTACATCTTCAACGTCAAAGCCAGCCTTTTTCCATTCAGCTGAAAATAGCTTTGCGATGTTGTTACGTACGGTTGTGTTGTAGTGAAGGAACTTGAACTTAGCAAGTGGATTTGTCTCAGAGGCTTCTGGGTAATACTTCTTGACAATAGCCAACGCCTGAGTAGTGCGCTCAGCCTGTGTGCCTGTGCTGTACACAGCAACGCCTGATCCCTTTGTAAGTGTGTTGTACTCAGGTGTTCCTGCGAAAGCGAACTGAGTATCCAAAGGTGTTGCATCTGCCTTTACTGGCTTGATCAACACATCAATAGCTTGGTCGCGTGGTGTAGCAAGCAAGAGGGCCTTGCGTAGGTCCTTCGCGCGAGTTCCGTTACCTGCGAATATTCCTGAGTATGTATCTGACAGTCCCTGCTTCGCATCTACACGAATGTGCATATGAGAGTAGTTTCCGCCGACCCTAGATACTGTTGTGACATTTGGCATTGCTGTAAGAGCAATCTTGTCGTTACCAGTAGGAAGTGTGTTGTAGTAAATATCGATATCACCATTACGAAGCGCCTGCACTGATGCAGTGTTGTCCTTGATGACCTTGATTACTACTGTTTTGATTGGGTTCTTAGTGGCCATTGCTGGACCTGACTTGTACTTGGCGTTACGGACCAAGACCATTGAGTCACCAAATGTGTACTTAGAGATAATGAAGCCACCGTTAGAGATAAGCAGTAGTGGATTGGTTGTGCTATCAACCTTGGTTACGTTATATCCAGTGCTCCATACAGCGCCCATAGCCTTGAGTTGGGCTGTGTTTTTGCTAGTAAATGCCTTGAGGAACTTAGCCTTGGCCGCAGTATTTGCTGCCGCAGACTGTAGACCTTTTTTGCCATCAGCCAATAGCGAAAGTGCGTGAACTGGTGATGGTCCAGGTGCTAGAAGCTCCCAGTCTGGAAGTGGCTTACCGAACTTAACTGTAAGACTCATCTTATCTGCACTCAATGTTGGAAGACCAACAACGTTTTGACCGTAAGGTCCACCATAACCGACGCTATCGAAAACTGGCTTAGTGTCACCGGCTGGATCGCCTAGGCCGGCATCCTTTGAATACTTATCTGATATAACAACGTGAGTAAGAAGAAGGTCGACCGCATCAATTGGGGTTCCATCAGACCATTGCTGACCCTTTGCAACTGTGTATTGGATCTGGAAGTCCGTAGGTGCTTGCTTGACAATCTTCATTGATCCGAACTTAGTGTTCATAACCAACTTCGCGTCTGAGTTGTAGTACGTAAAACCCATTCCAGTTAAAGAAGC
Organism: Bifidobacterium breve; assembly: GCA_945883725.1. Taxonomy (GTDB): domain Bacteria; phylum Actinomycetota; class Actinomycetes; order Nanopelagicales; family Nanopelagicaceae; genus Planktophila. The sequence goes on from CAMCXZ010000006.1 coordinate 46,109, forward strand.
AGGCAATGCGTTGTACGAAGTGTTTCCGTCTGCTGTGCTTGAGTTCAATGAAGTGATGTCAGCAGTTGACAGCAGAGTCACTGTTGATTTAGTTGCAGCTTGTGCTGTGGTGATTGCACCAACAGAGAACACTCCAGCTACAAGTGCAGCTGATGCTGCCGTTGCCAAGGCACGAATTGCCAAGTTTCTTTTCATACTAATTTGTCTCCTTCTAGTTTGGACCACGACGAGTCACACCAATCTCGTTTAGAGACTTTTAGCGATGTTAGGCATCTGGCCTTTGCGCCGAACAATATGGGAATTTCATGCCTTTTTCTACCCCCTTTTTGAGACATTTTCCTGCCCATTCGGCTGGTGGACTCACAAAACACACCCTGGGGTCGCCTAACTGTGATATTTGGCTTCAGAGAGGGGGTAGATGAGGGGGTTTTTGGTCCAGCCCGATTGGGCTCAAGGGTCATTTGTGGTGCTAGGTTTACTAAGAGCGCCTAGGGCGACCAGAGCATTGAAAGGTCGAATTTGAAGAGCAAATTTCGCACCGGAGCGCCGATCTTTTCCGCGGCGATAAACATGCGAGCTGGGCTGTTTCTGATCAGTCCGCTGATCCCAATTCTCAAAGATCGTTTTGACCTAAGTATCGCGGAGATATCGCTGCTGGCAGGTATTCCTATATTTTGTTTCGCTTCTACTAGTTTATTAATGGGTCTAGTCGCAAAGCTTGGATCAAGCAATCGCATCATTAAGTGGGCTTTAACAGTATTGGCTTTCGCACTCCTAGCGCGGACGTTTACCGGGTTGATCGGTCTATACCTATTCTCCTTTGTGATGGGAATATCGATAGCTGTTCTAAATTATGAATTACCAGTTTGGGTCAAAGAGCACGCATCAAAGGATGCCGGATTTATGACCGGCGTTTACTCAACTCTGATGGGCACGACGGGTGCCATTGCAATTGCTATCAGTGTTCCGTTGGCAGAGTTAAATTCGCTAAGTTGGCAAATGGCGATGTTGCCATGGGTGGCAATTGCCTTAGTTGTTTCAATCTACTGGTGGTATAAAAAAGAACCTGAATCAATTCAAAAACTTGCCAAACCAACTCATTTTTGGCGATCTCCAGCGTTTAAAGATCCAGTCGCCTGGGCACTAGTAGCATTTTTTGGTATTGAATCTATGGTTTTTCTCGCAGCTGCAACCTGGCTTCCTACTATTTTGTTGACGAAAGATTTTTCATTGCGCGCGGGAGCTTATGCTGTTTCCTTCGCAGGCGTAGTTGGTGCACTGGCTGGATTAACGATTCCGCATTACGTTGGTAAGTATCGAGATAAGCGAATTGTTTTAGTCGGTGCATCGCTCTTAACCGCAGTTGCCTTCTTGGCGATCTCGATGTTATCTGGACCAGTAATTATTTTTTGGCTTTGTTTAGTCCATATCGGATTTTCGATATGTTTCCCGCTCTGTTTAATGTTGACTGGAACTAAATCATCTTCACCTGAGGCGACTCGCAACATGTCGACCATGATGCAATCGATTGGCTATGCAATATCTGCAGTCGGACCCGGATTAATGGGTATGTTGTATCAAGGTTTTGGCAATTGGAATACGGCATTACTTGGGCTCGTAGCGCTAACCATGGTTCAAATGACTATGGGCTGGATAGTCGGAAAACCAACCCTAATTTCGAGTTAATATATCTACTCATAGGCCATTAGCTGAGTTTTTAATTCACGACGTAAACGTTCGTAATTCTTGATAGAGGAGAGAAGTAAATGAGTGCAAATCCATTCCTTTCAAAATCAACTCTGGAATATGAGCTCCCGCCATTTGAGCTGATCATGGAATCTCATTACCTCGAAGCCTTCTACGCGGGAATGAGAGAGCAGCTACTTGAGATAGAGGCGATTCTGGCCAATACCGAAGTGAACTTTGAAAACACAGTTGAGGCTATGGAGCGCAGTGGCGCGATCCTAAATCGGGTCCTTGCTGTCTTCTATAACAAGTCATCGAGTGATACTAATGATGCAATCGATGCGATTGAAGCAGAGATAGCCCCCAAGCTTGCGGCTCATTCGGATGCGATTCGCCTAAACCCGAAGCTTTTTCTGCGTATCAAAAACCTACGTGAGAATTCAGTTGATCTCAACGAGGAACAGGCTTGGCTAGTTGAACGCTACTTCAGAGATTTTGCCCATGCTGGTGCCGAACTGAGCGAAGCAAATCGCGATCGGGTAAAGGAAATAAATGAAGAACTCTCTTCACTGCAGACTCAATTTAGTAAGAAGTTACTTGCTGATACCAATGATCTTGCTGTTGTTGTTGAAAATGAAAGCGATCTTGATGGATTAACGCCAAATCAGATTGCTGCCTGTAGAGCTGCTGCTGAGTCGCGCGGGCTAAAAGATAAATGGCTGATCACAATGATGAATTTCACCGGGCACCCTCTTTTGAGCTCTTTGAAGAATCGCGCGCTTCGTGAGAAAGTTATGAAGAACTCGTTACTTAAAGGTGATCGCAAGAACGAGAATGATACGAAAGAAGTACTGCTCAGCACAGTTAAGTTAAAAACCGAGAGAGCAAAACTATTTGGCCTTAAAACTCACGCTGAATTTGTCCTTCAAGAACAAACAGCTGCTAATCCTGCCAATGTGCACTCGATGCTAAAGAAATTAGCGCCGGCAGCTGTGAAGAATGCGCAACTAGAGGGTAGGGATATTCAAGAAATCATCTCGCGTGAGGCATCTTTTGAACTAGCGAGCTGGGATTGGGATTTCTATACTGAAAAAGTTAGAGCTGAAAAATATTCGTTGGATACCTCAGCAATGAAGCCTTACTTTGAGTTAGAAAGCGTGCTTATAAATGGCGTTTTCTTTGCCGCTGAAAAACTATATGGACTCACTTTTAAAGAGCGCCCTGATTTAATCGCCTACCATCCAGAGGCCAGAGTCTTTGAAGTCTTTAATGAGGATGAATCAGCCGTAGGTCTCTATATTGGAGATTTCTACACCCGAGATTCCAAACGTGGTGGTGCGTGGATGAACTCTTTGGTTAGGCAGAGCAATCTACTAAATCAGAAACCCGTAGTAATGAATAATATGAATATCTCAAAACCTCCGATAGGTGAAGTAACTCTGCTCTCTTATTCCGAGACAACAACGCTCTTCCATGAATTCGGGCATGCGATCCATGGTCTGCTTTCAAATGTGACCTATCCACGTGTTTCAGGGACTGCAGTACAAAGAGACTTTGTTGAGTTTCCATCACAGGTTAACGAGATGTGGATTCTCTGGCCCGAAGTTCTAGATAACTACGCAATCCATTATCAGACAGGGGAGCGGCTCCCACAAGAATGGGTTGAGAAGTTAAATGAATCATCAACCTTTAACGAAGGCCACGCAACTACTAGTTACTTAGCTGCGGCCATTCTTGATCTAGCTTGGCATTCACTCGAAGACACTTCAAAGGTTTCTAGTGTGACGGAATTTGAAGCGAACGCAATAAATGAATATGGATTGCATTACGCTCCCGTTCCTACTAGATATCGCTCTACTTACTTCTCTCATATCTTCGCCGGGGGATACTCGGCTGGCTATTACGGATATATCTGGAGTGAAGTTCTTGATGCTGACACAGTGGAATGGTTTAAAGAGAACGGCGGCTTAACTCGAAAGAATGGCGACCATTTCCGAAATTCTCTGATGAGTCGTGGGGGCTCTGTTGACTCCATGCAAATGTTTAGAAATTTCCGTGGGCGTGATGCGAAAATCGAACCATTGTTAAGACGCAGAGGATTGATGCAGCAATGAGTTTTACGGAATCAGATTTGCTTGAGATTGCTGAAGAAGCACTGAAGTTGTACCCCGTAAAAGTTAACGAAGTTTCCTTGATCAACAATGAGTACAACGCTACTTTCAAAATAATTGTTTCAGACGGTGAGCAGTTTGCGCTACGAGTAAACATAAACTCACCTCGTACCGCCGAAAACTTGAAAGCCGAAGTGTCGTGGGTCAACCATCTCCATATGGATGGCAGAGTCAAAGTCGCAAAGCCCATAGCGACAACGCAAGGCGAGCTATTCGCTTCCATTCGGCATGATCACTCGACAAGAGATCTTCACTGTGTTCTCTATTCCTGGCTACCCGGATCTGAACTCGAGGATGAACCCGAGTTGATTCAGCTCAAAGCGCTTGGTGAAGCGATGGCCCAGATGCATTTAGTTGCCAAAGATTTTGTGCTTCCTACTGATTCGAATTTACCTTTACTCGATGATGTGATGTGGTCGACCGGGGACTTCTTGCTCAGCGAGAAGAGTGTTCTTAACAAAGAAGCAAAAGATCTGGTGTCGCAAACCTTGCGAGTAATTGATTCCCACATTAAGTCTTTGTACGTAGGGGCTACTCCAATAGTTATTCATGCCGACCTTCATGGCGGAAATGTTTTATGGGATCTGGATTCATTATCAGTCCTGGATTTCGATGACTCTGGAATAGGTTTACCAGTGCAGGATCTAGCAACCGCTATCTACTATCTGGATACTCCAGAACAGGATGCTGCGCTTCGAGCAGGCTACGCCGCCATAGCGCCAGTTCCAGAAATGTCTGATCGAGATCTTGAAGTTTTCCTGATTCAGCGGCGTGTAATTTTGCTCAACTATCTTTACGAAACCACCAATGAAGAACATCGCGCCATGATTCCGGATTATCTGGAAGAGTCACTTCGTCGACTTAAGATGTTCTTGAAACTCTAGTTTCATAAAAGGAAACTCAGAAGTGGACGATACTGGGATCGAACCAGTGACCATATAGATCATGTTCCACAACTAGTAGAAATTCCTACTTGGTTCGAAGCTCACACGATTTCGCAGACATATCAAGATTTGGATCCCAAAAATCTTAGATTTCCCGAAGCTAGGTTCAAATTTGAGACTTTCCAAGTGCTTGAAGGGTAGATATCCCAATTTGTCAGATGGGTCCTATAAGATTTTGCCATGTCGTTCACATATGTAGATCTATTCGCTGGGATTGGCGGGTTTAGATTTCTGGGACTTTAGCCCCACAAGACTTAGGAGAGGAAATGGCACGTGCAATTGAAGTAATTGTTGTAGAAGCAGTAGAAGGCAAGTCACGTGCGCAGCAGATTGCACGTTTGAAAGAGTGGAAGAAGTTCTGGCTAGGGCTAGGCGCAGAAAAGGTTGTTGTCCAAGAAGTTTCTGTGGGTAAT
>CAMCXZ010000007.1 GCA_945883725.1 Bifidobacterium breve
ATGGCAAAGAGCAAGCTCATTCGCTTGTTGCTCTTGATCACCATAGCCATATGACTAAATTACCAGTTGAGAACTTTTATAGGTCTATTTGGAGACGGCTCGCTTATGAATTGTGATGGAAAATACAGAAAAGTGAGCGCAGTTTTAACTTGCGCCCACCTAATTGGAAGAAGAGTCGCCCTATAAGCCGGAACTTGGGCTACTGCCTAACCTGAAAAACCATCATCTATCCGTAAGCCCTGGTGTATGAATTAAATACGAGTGACTTAAGGGTGGGGGTGTATGAATTGGTGTATGAATTACCGTCACTAACCGTCCTAAACCAAGTGAAAACTGGTCTTGTGAATGTCAGTGGGTGTTGTCATAATTAGTGCGAAAGGTCGCACAATTACATATAAATACGCTTGATATATAGATCAACTATCTGGTGGCGGGTGAAGGATTTGAACCTTCGAAGGCAGAGCCGGGGGATTTACAGTCCCCTCCCATTGGCCGCTCGGGCAACCCGCCAAGGTCGAACAAGTACTGCGGCAAATTATGGATACTACGAGTAGAAAGGATACCTTAGGCAAGTAGGCTCAATTACCGCCTGAAATCTGCTTCGAAAGGGCTCATAACAATGGCTGACGCAAGTTTTGATATCACTTCAAAGATCGACCGCATGGAACTAGATAACGCCATTAACCAGGCGATTCGCGAAATCGATACCCGCTTTGACTTTAAGAACACTGGTTCAAAAATTGAACTTGAAGGCGAGAAAATCTCAATCGAGGCTGATACTGAAGAGCGCGCTAAAGCAGTTCTAGATGTGGTCAAAGACAAAATGGTAAAGCGCGGAGTTTCGCTAAAGCATTTAGATCCAGCTCCCCCACAACTTAGCGGCAAGATCTACAAGATAGCTTGCCCGCTTAAAGAAGGCATCACAACCGAGAATGCTAAGAAGATTGCTAAGTTGATTCGCGATGAAGGCCCTAAGTCGGTTAAGACTCAGATTCAAGGCGATGAACTTCGTGCTACATCAAAGAGCCGCGATGATCTTCAAGAGACCATGGAACTTGTTAAAAATGGTGGCTTTGAATTTGCAGTTCAATTTACGAATTTTCGCTGATTGAAAAATAATAAAGCCGGCCTGATCTTCGGCGTATCGGCCTATACGCTTTGGGGTTTGTTCCCACTGTATTGGCCGTTGCTTGAACCAGCAGGTGCCTTTGAAATAGTTGGGCACCGAGCAGTCTGGTCTTTGGTATTTTGTGTAATTGCTTTGACTCTTACTAAGGCAATTAAGCCGGCAATTGCGACAATGCGTCGACCAAAAGTCTTTTTAAAACTCTTTGCTGCATCTGTGCTAATTTTCGTCAACTGGATAGTTTATATCTGGGCCACCAACAATGGGCACGTAGTTGAAGCATCTCTTGGTTACTACATCAACCCAATCATTATGATCGCAATCGGTATCATCTTGTTAAAAGAAAAGATGCGCAAACTTCAGTGGGCCTCTGTTTCAATTGCTGCTCTTGGCGTTTTAGTTTTAACGATCGATTACGGTCGCTTGCCTTGGGTGGCACTGGCTCTCGCGCTGTCGTGGGGCACTTATGGATTTATTAAGAAGCAGCTAGGCATCGGTGCACTAGAAGGCTTAGGTATCGAAACAGCCATAGCTGCTCCGTTTTACTTGGCTTATCTGGCCTGGATCGGCTCTCAAGGCAATGGTCACTTCACGGCCAGCCCTGGTTTAACGCTTCTTCTAATCGGCTCCGGCGTTGTCACAGCGATTCCACTTCTATTGTTTAATGGCGCTGGAAATCGCTTGCCCTACACAATCATTGGTTTGCTGCAGTTCATTACCCCAACGTTGCAATTCTCAATCGGAGTTTGGGTTCGTCACGAGGCAATGCCAACTGCGCGTTGGGCTGGATTTTTAATTATCTGGCTGGCGTTGGTTGTACTGGCTACTGATCTAATTCGATCAAGCCGTACGGTCGACAACCGCGTCGCATAACGAAAACAGCGCACCAGTTGCATCATTAACTGGCAATGGGCCAAGGGCTGCGCGAGCATCACGAGCTACCTGCATCAACTGTAAGCGTGATTGATCTAGCGCCTTGTGGTTGCGCAACTCTTTTAATACCTGGGCAACAACTTTCTTATCCGCAATTGGTTTAGAAAGTAATTTTTGTAAATCACGATCGGCTTTATCAGTTGATTTCATAACATTTAAAGTTACTAGGGTTGGTACGCCTTCGAGTAAATCAGTTCCAGGTGTTTTACCTGACTCTTTCGAATCACTCGTAATATCAATAACATCATCGGCTAACTGAAATGCAACACCAATCTTTTCCCCGAACTTAGTCACATTCTCAATAACTTCCGATGAAGATCCAGAAGTCATCGCACCGAATCGGGCAGAGGTAGCAATCAGTGAACCAGTTTTATCCGCAACCACTTGTAGATAATGGGCAAGAGGATCTTCGCCTTTTTGTGGTCCTTGGGTTTCCATAATTTGGCCAATTACCAAGCGCTCAAATGTGCGAGCTTGCAGACGAACAGCTTCTGGACCTAGGTCGGCTAATAGATCAGATGCTTTAGCAAATAGGTAATCACCAGTCAGAATGGCGATGGTATTTCCCCAGCGATTATTGGCACTTTCAACTCCACGTCGCAGTGGGGCTTCATCCATTACATCGTCGTGATACAACGTTGCTAGATGAGTTAGTTCGCAAACGACTGCTGCTTCTAGAATCCCCCGCTTACGTGGATCACCAAAATGTGAAGTTATCAGCGTTAAAAGTGGTCGTAAACGCTTACCGCCCGCGGTTACTAGATGACGACTGGTTTCAACAACCAGCGGATAGTTTCCTTCGATCTGACTGCGTAATAAATCTTCAACTTCTATCATGCCAGCAGAAAGAGCGACCTCAAGTTGCGTTGAGAGATTCGGAATCCCGATAGTGGCCATTAGCGAATAAAGATTGCGAGTGGCTTAATGAAGTCTAGAAGAGGTGCTGGGAAGACACCCAGGGCTACAGTGATAACTAATGAGATGGCGATGGTTAGTCGAGTAAGAATTGAAGGAATAACCACACTAGTGCCATCTTCAGTTGCATCGGTGAAGAACATAAGAACAATTACGCGGATATAGAAGAATGCGGCGATTGCACTTGATAGCACGCCAACGATTACAACTGCCGTGGCACCACTTTCATATGCGGCTGAGAAGATAGCGAACTTTCCGATAAATCCTGAAGTTAGTGGAATGCCGGCGAATGCAAGTAAGAAGAACGCAAATGCCGATGCCACCCAAGGTGAACGTTTTCCGAGCCCGGCCCAACGATTTAGATCGCTGACTTCACCACTTGAGTCACGTACCAAAGTTACGATGCCGAAAGCGCCAACTGTTGCAACACCATATGCGAATAAATAGTAAATCGAAGCTTCGAGGCCAGCTTTATTTAGTGCGATAACACCAGTTAGCAAGAAGCCAGCATGAGCGATTGAGGAATAAGCCAACATGCGCTTTACATCGCGTTGTGAAATCGCAACAAGTGAACCAAAGATCATGGTGATAATTGCGATGACCATAAAGAATGGTCGCCATTGCCACTGTGCTTCAGCCAGGACTGTATAGAACAGACGCAACATCGCACCGAATGCGGCGATCTTGGTTGCAGCTGCCATGAATCCAGTAATCGGAGTTGGCGCACCTTGGTAAACATCTGGTGACCAAGCATGGAAAGGAACGGCGCTAACTTTGAAGAGCAAGCCTATTGATACGAAAGCTATGCCTAGCAAGAGAATTACATCGTTTCCAGTACCGCCAACAACGGCTGCGTGGATTCCGGCAAAGCTCACGGTGCCGGCATATCCATATAGATAAGCCGAGCCGAAGAGGAAGAAAGCTGATGAAAAGGCACCTAGAAGGAAGTACTTAAGTGCTGCCTCTTGTGAAGCTAAGCGGCGATGGCGAGATAAACCAGCCATCAAATAAAGTGGCAATGAAAGAACTTCAAGGGCCACAAACAAAGTAATCAAATCGCTTGCAACTGGGAAGAGCAACATTCCAGCAACTGCAAATAAAGTAAGTGGATAAATCTCAGTTAAGACAGTTCCGCTTTGAGTTGCTTGACGTTCTTCATCCGACCCTGGAAGCGCTGCTGGGCTAGAAGTGAAGTTGTCTTGATCGGCAATTAAGAAAATCGAGATAATCGCAATGATTAAAATCGCACCTTGGAACAATAAACCCGGTCCATCTATTACAACTGAACCCATGGCAGCAGTAGTTGATGATAATTCGCGAATTCTAATAACTTGAATCAAAGCTAGAACAAGAGCTGCGAGTGCAACGCTTAACTGCACAACTGGTCGACGTGTTTTGCCTACAAAAGCTTCGATTAACACACCGATAAGTGCGCCAGCCAAAATTATCAAAATTGGCGCAAGTAGTGAGTACTCAAGTGTTGGTGAGTTAAAGTCCATGTTATTTACCCTCAACTGTCGGCACTGGATCAGTGAAACCTATTTGTGAATTAACGTGTGCTGCTGCTGGATTAATCACATTTAGTAAAGGTGATGGGTAGAAACCAAGTGCGATGATTGCTGCCAGCACTGGTGCAATCGCAATCTTCTCGCGCAGATTCAGATCAGGTAAGTTCTCGTTACCTGGTGTAGTCGGGCCATGAAGTGCTCGTTGAACTGGAATCAAGATATATAGCGCAGCCAAGATGATTCCTACGGTTGCAATGATCGCAGCCACTGGATAACGCGTATAAGTGCCTACCAGTACTAGGAATTCGCTGACAAAGCTTGATAGGCCCGGCAGCGCCAAGCTAGACATTCCCGCTAAGAAGAAACACCAAGCCATCACTGGGGTAACGCGTTGTAGTCCACCGAAATCAGAGATCGTTGATGATCCGCGACGAGCGATCATCCAACCGCCCACGATAAATAACGCTGCGGTAGAGAAGCCGTGATTAAACATATATAGAGTCGCACCTGATTGGCTCTGCGACGTCATCGCAAAGATTCCCATTGTGATGAAACCAAAGTGTGAGATCGAAGTAAATGCAATTAAGCGCTTTAGATCTTTCTGGCCGATCGCCAAAATAGCGCCGTAGATAATTGAGATAATAGCCAACACAATAATTGCTGGCGTGAAAGTTTTGCTTGCTTCTGGAAAAAGAGTTAAGCAGTAACGAATCATTCCGAAAGTACCGACTTTATCGAGCACACCTAGCAACAGAACTGAAGTTCCTGGTGTTGCTGATTGAGCTGCATCTGGCAACCAAGTATGGAATGGCCATAGTGGTGCCTTGATTGCAAAGGCAATGAAGAATCCTAGGAACAAGAAGTTCTGCGTTGTCGAACTCATCTCTAGATTCGCAAGTTTCGCTATATCAAAAGTATGACCGCCTTGATCGCCCGACATTACATAAATAGCAATGATTGAAGCGAGCATCAATAATCCGCCGAAAAGGCTGTAAAGCAAGAACTTAACTGCAGCTGCTGACCGTTCGCCAGTGCCGTATCCCCCGATTAAGAAATAAACCGGTACCAACATCGCTTCGAAAATCACATAGAAGAGGAACACATCGGTGGCGCTGAAGACGCCGATCATCATGGTCTCTAAAACAAGAATCAGAATGTAGAAAGTCTTAACGCTCCAACGGCCACCTTGAGCTTCATTCCAGCCAGCCAAAATTACGATTGGCGCCAAGATAACTGACATCAAAATCAGAACAAGAGCGATTCCATCAATACCTACAGCGTAATTAATGCCAAATGAAGGGATCCAGCTGCGAACCTCGACGAACTGGAGATTTGTGTTATCACGCTGGAATTGAACGGCCATTGCAATTGCGGACGCCGCAGTTATTAAAGTCGTTCCGAATGCGAATTGCTTGGCACGAAGTTCGGCACCCTTTGGCAAAGTCGCTAGTAGCACTGCGCCAATTAGTGGCAGCAGCGCTGTCAATGAAATCCAATTGATGGTCATTGTGTAATCACCCAGATTCCAAGCACGATAGCGGCAGCGCCAACCAGGATCAGCGCTGAATAACTGCGGACATAACCAGTTTGGCTCTTTCGTAGTTCTGAACCAGAACCAATTGCCATAGCGCCAACACCGTGGACTGCGCCATCGATAACTTTCTCATCGACGGCAATAAGAGTCTTGGTAAGTGCTTGGCCAGGACGCATAAAGATCGCTTCATTCGCTGCATCTTGCAACAAGTCTTGGCGAACGATACGAGTCAAAGCTGAAACATTTTCTGGTGCTACATCTTCAATTGGGCGGCGCACATACATCATGACGGCAATTGAAATTCCGATCAAAACTATAGTTAGCGCGATGCCAGAAACTACGATTGGTGGAAGTAGCTCAGAATGTTCTTCATGTCCGTGTGATGCGACTACTGGTTCTAGCCAATGAACTAACGCATCTCCGCGAGTAAAGAGGAATCCAGATACAACTGAACCAATAGCCAAAATTGCCATCGGTAGCCACATTAAAATTGGTGATTCATGTGGATGCGCATCATCATCCCAACGCTTAGTTCCAGTGAAAGTAAGAATCATTACGCGAGTCATATAGAACGCAGTAAGTCCGGCGCCAAAGAGGGCTGCAGAGCCAAGAAGAATTCCTTTTATGCCACCAGCATTAAGAGCGGTTTCAATAATCATGTCTTTGGAATAGAAACCAGCAAATGGTGGAATGCCAATAATTGCTAAATAGCCAAGGCCGAAAGTAATAAAGGTAATTGGCATAAACTTACGTAATGCACCATATTTACGCATATTTACTTCATCATTCATGCCATGCATAACTGAGCCAGCGCCAAGGAACATGCCCGCTTTGAAGAAACCGTGAGTTAACAAGTGCATGATCGCGAAGGCGTATCCAACTGGGCCGAGGCCGGCAGCCAAAGTCATGTAACCGATCTGCGACATGGTTGAGGCAGCCAGTGCTTTCTTAATGTCATCTTTAGCAGTACCAATTACGGCACCGAATAGCAGCGTAATTGCGCCAACTATTACAACTAAGAGTTGAGCAGTTGGAGCTGCATCGAAAATAAAGTTTGAGCGAGTAATTAAATAAACGCCAGCTGTAACCATGGTTGCTGCGTGGATAAGAGCTGATACCGGAGTTGGGCCAGCCATCGCATCGCCGAGCCATGCTTGCAACGGGAACTGAGCAGATTTACCAGCCGCTGCGATCAACAACATAATGCCGATTGCAGTCAAAGTTGTCGTTGATGCTTGTGGCGCTGCTTCCTTAATGCCCGCGAATGAAACAGTGCCCATTGAAGCAAATGCGATCATGATCGCAAGGGAAAGACCTAAGTCACCAACGCGGTTCATTACGAAAGCTTTCTTCGCAGCTGTTGCATAAGTTGGCTTTTCATTCCAGAAACCAATCAATAGATAGGAAGCTAAGCCAACGCCTTCCCAGCCAACGTAGAGATTTAAATAGGAATCACCAAGTACTAGAAGCAACATCGCAGCAATAAAGAGATTTAAGTAAGCAAAGAAGCGGCGGCGATCTAAATCGTGTGACATGTATGAGATTGAATAAATATGGATCAAAGTGCCGACGCCAGTAATTAGCAGAACAAAACAAATTGAAAGTTGATCAAGTAAAAGGGATGCATCAACGTTAAATGATCCAACACTGATCCAAGAGAACAGTTTCTGGGTCATCGCACGATCTTCGGCTGGTTGAGCCAACATCTGGGTGAATAGATAAGCGCTAACGCCGAATGAGCTAGCCGAGGCCAAAGTGCCCAGTAAATGGCCCCATTTGTTGGCTTTGCGGCCAGATAGCAGCAGGACCGCTGAACTAAATAATGGAATCGCGATTAAATAAACAATCAGATTTGAAGTCATGGGCGCTATCGCTTCAACAGGTTGGCATCATCAACTGATGCTGATCGACGAGAACGGTAGATGGTCACAATAATTGCCAGACCGACTACAACTTCACACGCTGCGACAACCATGGTGAAGAAAGCCACTACTTGTCCATCTAAGTTGCCATTGATGCGTGAGAAAGTCACAAAAGATAAGTTGGCGGCATTAAGCATTAGCTCAACGCACATGAACACCACAATCGCGTTGCGGCGGATAACAACACCCACGGCACCAATTGTGAAAAGTAGCGCTGATAGATACAAATAATTAGCGGAATTCATTACTTATCCTCCGCAGCATTATCATTGTTATCTAATTGATATTGAGTTGAATCCAACATATCGCCACGCGCTTTCAAAGTTGCTGAAATTGACGAAGGCGCAGGTGAACCATCTGGCAACAACGCTGGAACATCTACGGCATTGTGTAATGCGAATACGCCAGGGCCAGGTAAGCCAGCAGCTGCTGCTAATGAACCAGAACGGAAACGCGCTTGTGATTGTTCGCGTTGAGAAACGCGCTTTACGGTGCGTTCGTGATGGGCCAAAACCATGGCACCAACCGCTGCAGTAATTAGAAGGGCTGAGATAACTTCAAATGGCCAGACATAGTCGCTGAAAATTAATTGCGCTAAGCCTTCAACATTTCCATTTGAATTAGCATCAGCTAAGCCAGCAGTTGTGCGACCTAATGAGGCGCGACCTAAGAGCGAGATTAGTAGTCCGCCGAAACCAATAGATGCGGTAATCGCAATCCAGCGCAGACCCTTAATTGTTTCAGTTAGGGATTCAGATGAATCAACGCCAACTAACATTAAAATAAATAGGAAGAGCATCATTACAGCGCCGGTGTAAACGACTATTTGCACGATGCCTAGGAAAGCAGCGTCCTGGGCTATGTAGAAGATGGCCAACGTGACCATGACCCAAGCCAACAAAATCGCTGAGTGCACTGCTTTCTTAACAACTAACATGCCAATTGCGGCAGCAACGGCCAATGGTGCCAAAATGTAGAAGAGCAGCGCTTCAGGCTTTGCTGTCTGACCTAATTCAAGAGCGTAATTAATCAATTGTTGACCTCCTGCGACGGATGCGAACTCTTGATCTCGTTCTTGTAGTAATTGGTATCAGTCGTGTTTGGATACATTGGATGCGGTGGCATCAACATGCCTGCTCGAAGTGGTGCCAATAAATCATCTTTTTCAAAAATTAGCTTCGCACGAGTTTCATCAGCTAACTCATATTCATTAGTCATGGTTAGTGCGCGCGTTGGACATGCTTCGATGCAGAGTCCACAGAAAATACAACGCAGGTAATTGATCTGATAAACCCGACCGTAACGCTCTCCTGGCGACATGCGATGTTCGTCGGAGTTAGCTGCACCTTCAACATAGATCGCATCTGCTGGACATGCCCAAGCACACAATTCACAACCGATGCACTTTTCTAGGCCATCGTCATAACGGTTAAGTTGATGACGACCATGAAAACGTTCAGCAGTTGGCTCTTTAACTTCTGGATAACTAACGGTATTTACTTTCTTAAACATTGTTGCGAAAGTAACCCAGAAACCTTGCATCTGGCTGAATAGGTTTTTCGGCCCATTTTGCTCAATCTGCGCGAATTCAACCTCGTTTACGGAGATCTCTTTCTTCTTCATCGGTTCGATGTGATCAGACATTATTGATCTCCTTTCTTTCCAGTTGAAACATTGATGGTTGACACCTTGATCGGCAGTTGTGGAACTGCGAATTCTGGTTCAGATACCTCGGCAAAAGGGGTGTTCTTCTTCTTGTTCTTGGCATTTTCGAAACCAAAATTAACCAACATCACAAGAAGCACGACAGCGCTCGCAAAGGCGATTGTGGCTGCTCTTGGAGCTCCATTTAGGGAAAGAACACGCAATGTAGCCACGATCATGATCCAAGCTAATGAAACTGGAATTAAGACTTTCCAACCAAATTGCATGAATTGGTCATAACGCATGCGAGGCAATGTGCCGCGCAACCAGACGAATACAAAAAAGAAGAGAATAACTTTGGCGAAGAACCAAACCATGGTGAACCAGCCACCTAGCCACGCTTCGGTAAAGCCAAGTCCCGGAGGTGCGTGGTAGCCACCTAGGAACAAAGTTGTAGCTAGTGCTGAAACTGCAATGATGTTTACATATTCAGCTAAGAAGAAGAGTGCGAATTTAAGTGATGAATACTCAGTGTGGAAACCGCCAACTAATTCGCCTTCAGCTTCAGCTAAGTCAAACGGAGCACGGTTAGTTTCACCCACCATTGATATCGCGTAAATAACGAAAGATGGGAAGAGAACTACGGCATACCACCACTGTTGCTGCGCTTCAACAATTTCAGAAGTAGACATCGAACCGGCGTAGATAAAGACCGCAACTAGTGAAAGTCCCATCGCGATTTCATATGAAATAACTTGAGCACTTGAACGCAGGCCACCGAGTAGTGGATAAGTCGAACCAGATGACCAGCCAGCTAACACGATGCCATAAACGCCAATTGAGGCGATTGACAAAACGTAGAGAACACCTACCGGAATGTCGGTTAGCTGCATCGCAGTAACTTTTCCAAACAAGGTAACTTCGCCGGAGAATGGGATAACAGCGAAGGACATAAAGCAAGTAGTTACGCTGATTATTGGCGCAATGATGAAAACAACTTTATCGGCAGCTGCTGGAATTAAATCTTCCTTAAGAGCTAACTTAACGCCATCTGCTAAAGATTGAATTAAACCGAATGGGCCAACGCGGTTCGGACCAAGGCGCTGTTGCATGCGAGCAACCAAGCGACGCTCGCCCCATACTGACATAAGTGTTAGAAGTACGCATAAAGCGAAGACCAATAGGGCTTTTACCGCGATTAGCCAGCCTGGATCGCCTGCGATTAATTGAGCATTTGTCATGCTTTCACCACCGTAACTACTGAGTTATGCGCGACTCCTAAATTGGCAAGCAGTTGAGATCCGGCAGAGTTACGCGGCGCCCACACTGCATCGTCATGAATATTTTCAACTAGAGCCGCCAACATAACCCAGCCATTGCCATTTGAAATTCTAAGAAGATCGCCATCGACAACGCCAAGGGCAGCTGCACGCTTTGGCGAAATAACCGCAACTGTGCGACGAGCGGTACCAGCTAAATTCTCTTCACCCTTTTGCAGAGTTCCGAGGTCCAGCAAACGACGCCATGAAGTTAGAACAGCTTGGTCGCCAGATACTGAATGCGCACTCGCAGCTGAAACATTTGGTGTGGCAACAGTTGCGCCATCCCAGTTTCCGATGGTGGCGATTTCTTTTACTGCGTTAGCAACTGTGCCAAGTGAAATGGAATGACCCATCTCATCGGCAATCATGGAAAGAATTCTTAAGTCGCTACGGTTTAGCGAATCAACGGCAGTTTCGAATGCACGAGGGCGACCTTCCCAGTTAAGGAATGATCCGCTCTTTTCGGTAATTGCCGCAACCGGCAAGATCACATCGGCGTATTTGGTTACTTCGCTATTTGCGATTTCGAGAGAAACTACAAATGCTTTTTCAAGCGCTGCAGTTGTTGCAGCTGGAGAAGGACCATCAAGTGGATCTACGCCACCAACTAATAGTGCTTTGACTTGCCCGTTATTAACATCAGCAATTATTTGATCTGCGCTACGGCCAATCTCATTTGGTAGTGAATTCACGTTCCAGAGAGATGCGATATCAACTCGGGCTGCGGCATCTGTTACTGGGCGACCACCAGGTAATAAATTGCCAATGGCACCTGCTGCTAGTGCTCCTCGTTCGCCTGCGCGACGTGGAATCCAAGCCAACTTTGCGCCAGTGCGATCAGCTAAAGCCGCCGTAGCACTTAATAATCCAGCGCTTTCAGCAGCGCGCTCGCCTACCAAAATAACTGACTTATTAGTTAGCTCTTGAGTAGCAACTGCTGCTGCCTCTTGGCCAGGCTGAACACAGATGAAATTAGCGCTTAGTTTTTCAACGGCAATTGATTCTTTGCTGCCGATTGAAGTTACCTTCAGTGCGCGCTTCTTGAATTGCTTGTTGATGCGTAAGAAAACAATTGGAGATTCTTCTTCAGGTTCAAATCCAACTAGAAGTACATGATCAGCTTTATCAATATCGCGATAAGTAGTTGTGTTGTTAACTACCCGAGCTGCTAAGAATTCGCGTTCTTCATCGGATGAAATACGAGAACGGAAATCAATATCGTTTGTACCAAGTGCTACGCGAGCAAACTTGCTGTAACCGTAGGCATCTTCATAAGTTGTGCGGCCACCAACTAGAACTGCTGCCCCAATTTTAAGTCCAGCAGCTGCCACGGCAATTGCTTCTGGCCAGGAGGCGGTAACTAATTCGCCATTTTCATTTCGAACTTGTGGCACAGTTAAACGATCTGTTGCAGTTACATACTTAAATGCCCAGCGACCCTTGTCGCAATTCCACTCTTCATTAACTTCAGCATCATCGCCAGCTAAACGACGAAGTGTTTTGCCACGACGAACATCGGTACGAAGATCGCAACCTGATGCGCAATGTTCGCAAGCAGATGGCGTTGAAACTAAATCAAACGGACGAGCGCGGAAACGATATGAAGTTCCGGTTAGCGCGCCTACTGGGCAAATTTGAACTGTGTTTCCAGAGAAATAAGATTTAAAGGGATCTTCTTCATAAATTCCAACTTGCTGCAAAGCGCCACGTTCATTCAAAGTTATAAACGGATCGCTAGCAATTTGATCTGAGAAACGAGTACAGCGCGCGCAGAGCACGCAACGTTCGCGATCAAGTAGAACTGAAGATGAAATCGCAACTGGCTTCTCAAATGTTCGTTTTACGCCATCTAGGCGCATTTCGGGATTTCCGTTGGTCATTGCTTGGTTTTGCAGTGGGCATTCGCCACCCTTGTCGCAAACTGGGCAATCAAGCGGGTGGTTAGCTAGCAATAGCTCCATCACACCTTTTTGTGCTTTATCTGCAACTGGTGAAGTTAATTGAGTTTTAACAATCATGCCCGGTTCAACTGGAATTGTGCATGAAGCTTGTGGCTTTGGAAATGCGCGGCCATTAATTTCAATATCGACTAAACATTGACGACAAGCACCAACTGGATCAAGTAATGGGTGATCGCAGAAACGTGGAATTTGAATGCCAAGTACTTCAGCGGCACGAATTACCAAAGTTCCTTTAGGGACAGTTACTTCAAAGCCATCGATTACTAAAGTTATTTGTTCGACGATCACATCGGTATCTGGAGTCACTATGCATCAACTCCTTCAAATAGCGTGCTGGCAATTGGATCAAATGGGCATGCGCCATTTGTTACGTGTGCGATGTATTCGTCGCGGAAATACTTAATTGAAGAAGTAATTGGGCTAGTTGCGCCATCGCCAAGTGCGCAGAAAGAACGCCCCATGATGTTGTCGCAGAGATCTAACAACTTAGCTAGATCTGCCTCTGAACCTTTACCGTCTTCTAAATCACGCAGAATCTGTACCAACCACCAAGTGCCTTCGCGACAAGGTGTGCACTTTCCGCAAGATTCATGCTTATAGAACTCGGTCCAGCGAAGTACCGCGCGAACTACGCAAGTTGTTTCATCAAAGATTTGAAGAGCTTTGGTGCCCAGCATCGAACCCGCACCAGCTACGCCTTCGTAATCAAGTGGCACATCTAGATGTTCATCAGTAAATAGCGGTGTCGATGATCCACCCGGAGTCCAGAACTTTAATTTATGTCCTTTGCGCATTCCGCCAGAGAGTTCAAGAATTTCGCGCAACGTGATTCCAAGTGGTGCTTCGAATTGTCCAGGGTTTACCACGTGGCCAGAGAGTGAATAAAGCGTGGTTCCTTTGCTCTTTTCGGTACCCATTGATTGATACCACTCTGCGCCATTAGCAACAATGGCTGGGACTGATGCAATTGATTCAACGTTATTTACAACAGTTGGGCGGGCATACAAACCAGCAATAGCTGGGAAAGGTGGACGCAAACGTGGTTGCCCACGGAAACCTTCAAGTGAATCAAGGAGGGCGGTTTCTTCGCCACAAATATAAGCACCAGCACCAACGTGGAGAACTAATTCAACGCCATTACCTAAGTACCCAGCAGCATATGCATCTTCAATTGCTTGGTTCATGCGACGAACCACGTGAGTTACTTCGCCACGAATATAAATGAAGGCATGCTTTGCGCGAATTGCGTGAGCAGCAATTATGCAACCTTCAATAAGCACATGTGGGTTAGCCATCAACAGCGGCGTATCTTTACAAGTACCTGGTTCTGATTCGTCCGCATTAACAACTAAGTAATGATCTTTGTTATCGCCTTGTGGAATAAAGCCCCACTTCATGCCGGTAGGAAAACCAGCACCGCCACGGCCACGTAGACCAGAATCTTTAACAAGTTGAATTACCGCATCAGGATCCATCGCGAGTGCTTTTGCAGACGCGGTGTACCCACCATGTCGCTTATAAGCTTGGATCGTAAATGAATCTTTTTCATCCCAATGTGCAGAAAGCACTGGCGCAAGTTTTGTCCTTACTTACCTTCCTTGCTTAGCTTTAAGCCGAGCAGCGTTGGTTCGCCAGCTTGAACGCCTTCATTTGCTAATCCATCATTAACGCCAGCTAGAACAGCGGATGCTTCTTTCCAAGTTACTAATTTATTTGGACCACGAGTTGGTGGCTTGGGATTTCCGCTGCGCATTGAATCAACTAAATCTTTCGCAGACTGCACAGTTTGGTTATCGTAGAATTCCCAGTTGGCCATAACTACAGGTGCGTAATCGCAAGCCGCATTACATTCAATGTGCTCAAGTGAGACTTTGCCATCGGCTGTTACGCCATCGTTTTCAACGCCTAGATGCTCTTTCAAACCAGCGAAAATAGCGTCTCCGCCCATTACTGCGCATAAGGTATTGGTACAAACGCCCACGTGATACTCGCCTACTGGCTGATTTTTGTATTGAGTGTAGAAAGTGGAAACCGCAGTTACTTCAGCATTTTCTAGCTCTAGCAATTCAGAGATAATTTCGATGCCTTCGTTATTGATATAGCCAGTAATTGATTGGCTGTAGTGAAGCAAAGGCATGATCGCAGAACGCTTACGTGGGTAGCGCGCAATAATGGCTTCCATTACGGCTAACTGGTCCTCGGTATATGCCATTAGCGATCAACCCCGCCCATAACCGGATCAATCGAGGCAACTGCGCCGATGATGTCAGCAACCATGCTGCCTTCGCACATTGCAGAAGTTGATTGCAGGTTATTAAAAGATGGTTCGCGGAAGTGAACACGATACGGACGAGTGCCGCCGTCTGAAACTAAGTGCACACCAAGTTCACCACGTGGCGATTCGATTGCAACGTAGACCTGACCGGCTGGAACTTGGAATCCTTCAGTTACTAACTTGAAGTGATGGATTAAAGCTTCCATGGATTCGCCCATGATTTCGCGAATGTGATCGAGTGAGTTACCCATTCCGTCATTGCCCACAGAAAGTTGTGATGGCCAAGCAATTTTCTTATCAGCAACCATTACTGGTTGGCCTTCAGATTTTTCTAACTTGTCACAAGCTTGTTCAATAATGCGAAGTGATTGTTCTAGTTCAGCAATGCGAATTAGGAAACGGCCATAAACATCGCAAGTATCAGCGGTTACAACATCAAAGTCGTATTGCTCATAACCACAATATGGCGCTATCTTGCGTAGATCCCAAGGCAAACCAGTTGAACGAAGAACTGGGCCAGTAATACCAAGAGTGGTTGCACCAGCAAGGTCTAAGTAGCCAATACCTTCGGTGCGCTTCATCCAGATGGAGTTACCAACTAAAAGTTTTTCATTATCTTTAAAGTTTTTGCGAAGTTCAGCAACTGTTTCGCGGATCTTGGCAATAGCACCCTTTGGTAGATCTTGGGCAACGCCGCCTGGACGCACATAAGCCATATTCATGCGTAAACCTGAAACTAATTCGAAGATATCAAGCACACGCTCGCGCTCACGGAAACAGAAGATCATCGGTGAAAGTGCGCCTAGTTCGAGAGCACCGGTGCCGAGGGCAACCATGTGAGATGAGATGCGGTTGAACTCCATCATCATCACACGAATCTGGTTGGCGCGCTCTGGAGCTTCGATACCTAGAAGTTTTTCAACACCTAAGCAGTATGCAGTTTCATTGAAAATTGGTGACAAATAATCCATGCGAGTTACGAAAGTAACGCCTTGAGTCCAGCTGCGATATTCGGTGTTCTTTTCAATACCGGTATGCAAGTAACCGATTCCGCAACGAACTTCGGTAACAGTTTCGCCTTCAAGTTCTAGAACTAAGCGAAGCACGCCGTGAGTTGATGGGTGCTGTGGCCCCATGTTTACGACAACGCGTTCTTCTTTCGCCTGACCAATTTCGGTAACAAGTGAATCCCAATCACCACCGGTAACTGAGAAAACAGTTCCTTCGGTGGTTTCGCGAGAGGATGCGTATGGATCTACGTATGTGCTCACTTGTATGACCTACGTTCATTAGGTGGCGGAGTTGTTGCGCCTTTGTACTCAACTGGAATTCCACCAAGTGAATAATCTTTACGTTGTGGATGTCCTTGCCAATCATCTGGCATCAAGATGCGAGTTAGCCCTGGGTGACCATCGAAAACAATTCCGAACATGTCAAAAGTTTCGCGTTCGTTCCAGTTATTGCCAGCCCAAACTTCAACGAGTGAAGGAATATGTGGATCAGAATCAGGCACGCTAACTTCAAGACGAATGCGTTGGTTGTTAGTCATCGAAAGCAATGGATAAACGGCGTGAAGTTCGCGATTGGTATCGGCTGGGTAATGAACGCCGCTAACACCTAAACAATTTTCAAACTTAAGGCGATCACGCAGAATAAGTGCCACATCAACTAAACGTTCGCGCTTGATATGAAGCGTTAGCTCGCCACGATCAACAACTATGCGCTCAATAGCGTCAGCAAAATCAGGATAAGCACGCTCTAGATCATCTGTTACTTGATCAAAATAGCCGCCAAATGGGCGTTCAGTTGAACCTGGCGAAACTTGATTACGGACTAATCCGCCATAACCTGAAGTGTCGCCAGTTCCGTGAATTCCGAAAGAACCACGCTCGTCATTACTCATTACGCTAACAACCCCTTCATTTGATGGGTTGGAAGCGCCGCAAGAGCCGCAGCTTCAACGTTTTTGATAACTAATTCGCGGTTTGGACCAAGCTTTTCCACATAAATTTGATCGTGCAGTTTAAGAATTGCATCCATCAACATTTCTGGACGTGGTGGGCAACCTGGTAGATAAATATCAACTGGAACTACGTGATCAACACCTTGCACGATTGCATAGTTGTTAAACATTCCGCCGGAAGATGCACACGCGCCCATTGCGATAACCCACTTTGGTGCTGCCATTTGATCATAAATCTGGCGAAGAACTGGTGCCATCTTGTTTGAAACGCGACCAGCTACGATCATTAAATCTGCTTGACGTGGGGAGGCGCGGAAAACTTCCATTCCGAAACGAGCTAAGTCGTAACGACCGGCACCAGCTGCCATCATCTCAATCGCACAACAAGCCAAACCAAAAGTTGCTGGCCAGAGTGAGTTCTTGCGCATGTAACCTGCAAGTTTTTCAACTGATGTTAACAAAAACCCACTAGGTAATTTTTCTTCTAGACCCATTTAAATTAATCCCATTCCAATCCACCGCGGCGCCAGACATAGGTATATGCAACAAAAACTGTGGCAATAAAGATTCCCATTTCAACTAAGCCAAATAGGCCTAACTGATCAAAAGTCACTGCCCATGGATAAAGGAAAACAATTTCAATATCAAAAATAATGAAAAGCATTGCTGTTAAGAAATATTTAACTGGGAAACGACCGCCTTCGGCAGCTTGTGGTGAAGGTTCGATTCCGCATTCATATGCATCCAGCTTGGCTCGGTTATAGCGGGCTGGACCTGTTACCAATGAGATGCCGACTGAAAAGAGGGCGAATCCGAAGCCGATAGCCCCAATTACAAGAATAGGGATATATGGATTGCTTGTTCCAGTCACGTGCGTAATCCTATTCTCGGGTAAGCGCTACTTATTACCGCTATGGCGCAACAGCGCTGTGAACTGCAACAACCCCACCAGTTAGGTTTTGCCACCCAACGTTTTGCCAACCGGCCTTTGTAATGTGTTCGGCCAGGCCAACTTGGCTAGGCCAAGCTCTAATCGATTCGGCCAGATAGACATAGGCATCAGGATTTGAAGAAGTTTTGCGAGCAATAAAGGGCAGAGCGCGCATTAGGTAATTGGTATAAATGGTACGAAACGGGCGCCAGACTGGTGCGCTAAATTCGCAGATCACGATGCGCCCTCCGCTTTTGGTCACGCGGAGCATCTCGCGCAGGGCAAGATCAAAATCATTGGTATTTCGCAGACCAAAAGAGATAGTTACCAGGTCAAATTCGCCATCTTTGAAGGGCAGATTCAGGGCATCGGCTTTGGTAAATGGCAGATGTGGGCGGGCTTTGCGGCCAGCAGCCAACATCCCTTCCGAGAAATCAGCTGGAATCACATCGGCACCGGCTGCTGCCAGCGGCTCTGATGATGAGCCAGTTCCGGCGGCGAGATCAAGAATTTTCATGCCGGCCTTAGGCGCAATAATCGCAGTGGTTGATCGGCGCCAAGCTTTCGTGCGGCCCAAACTGAGCAGGTCGTTAACTAGGTCGTAGCGTTTGGCAACGCCATCAAACATCGCTGCTACCTCATCGGGGTCTTTGTTCAGATTAGCGCGCGACATAGGAGCATTCTCTCTGAAGGTAGGCTCGGCTACAACTTCAAGTACGGGCCATTTAAGAATTTTCACCAAAGGAAAGGGCGCAAAAGATGATTTCAATCAATACCGTCCGCCTAGGTGAGCACTTGCCGCTCTTAGATCTACTGCCATCTGATGCCCCGATTGCATGGGTGCGTGGTGGCGATGGGTTGGTTGGTTGGGGCGTTCATGCCAGCACCACAGTTAGTGGCGCAAATAGATTTAGTGATGCGCGCACCTGGTGGCATAACCAAGTTGAGACGCTCTCGGTAGCCGATGCCGTGCATGTAAGTGGTTCAGGGCCAGTTTTATTTACTTCTTTTTCTTTTTCAGAATCTGAAGAATCGGTTTTAGTAATTCCGAAAGTGATTGTCGGTCAGCGAAATGGTAAATCTTGGCTAACTTGGATTGGCGATATTGCGCAACCGATTTTGCCTACCGAGAAAACTGTTTCTAACATCGCTAAGTTAACTTGGCAAGATGAGCCAATTAGTAAGAGCGAATGGGAAGAACAAGTAACCAAATTGGTGCGGGAAATCCAAAGTGGCAATGTAGATAAAGTTGTTTTGGCTCGTGACCAAAGCGCAAAGGCAGACAATGACATTGATGTTCGCAATGTCTTGCGCAATTTAGCGCGTGAATATCCATCAACTTGGAATTTCGCAGTTGATGGCTTAGTTGGCGCGACACCTGAACTTTTACTGCGTTTAAGTAAAGGCATGGTTACTTCGCGGGTATTAGCCGGCACGATCAGCAAAACTGGCGATGATGAACGTGACTTAGCTCTTGCTGGTTCATTAGCTCGCTCCTCAAAAGATCTCGAAGAACACAACTATGCAGTGCGCTCAGTTGCCGATGCACTCGAACCATTCTGCTCATCAACTAACGTGCCTGAATCACCATTCGTGCTGCACTTAACCAATGTCATGCATTTAGCTACCGATGTAACCGGAGCTTTGGTTGAAACAACTAAGCAGGTTGATAGCTTCTCACTGCTAGAAAAATTACATCCATCTGCAGCTGTTTGCGGCACCCCAACCCAGAAAGCGCTTGAGTTAATTAACGCTAATGAAGGTATAAATCGGGGGCGATATGCCGGTCCTGTGGGTTGGATAGATGCTTCAGGTGATGGCGAATTAGGAATTGCGTTGCGATGCGGGCAGATCTCTGGCAACGAAATTCGAATCTTTGCGGGCTGTGGAATTGTTAATGGCTCATTGCCAGCGAAAGAGTTAGCTGAAAGCGAAGCAAAATTTGCGCCGATGCGCAGCGCCTTAAATTGATTCTAAATTAGCAACTAAAGCTTTAAGTTGTGCCGCATTACTCTCGCGGCTAGGCATCTGGCAAACCAATACTGAAATTCCGGAAATCGGTTTGGCTAACTCGCTCTTTAAATCGGCTAATGATGAAATAGTTTTCGCACTTATGCCCAGACCTGCTGCTATTTTTTCTAGATCTAAACCATGTGGAGTTCCGAAAACGGTTTCAAATCCAGCAACATCTGCTTGTGGCAAAGTTGAGAAAATTCCACCACCATCATTATTAACTGCGATGATTCGCAGATTAGCTGAACTGGTTCCGACTAAGCCAGTTAAATCATGTAAGAAAGCTAAGTCACCAATAATTGCTGTTGCGCTCTGACGAGCAGTAGCTATTCCAAGGGCAGTTGAAATATTGCCATCGATACCAGCTAAGCCACGGTTAGCAAAAGTTTCGATTCCAGTGCGCGCGGTCGCAAAACTCTCTAAGTCGCGAATTGGTCTTGAGGACGCAATGAAGACTGCGCCAGTTAATTGGCTAGCCAACTCACGCGCCAACGCGCTTTCAGACCAATTAGAAATTTCAGAAACTAATTTTGCTGTGCGTTGACTCAATTTGCGCCACTGTTCGTGCCATTCAGGGTCAGCTGCGCGTGATTGAACTTTCGGAACTGCGATAAATCTTTGATCTGCAACGCGATAGGTATCTACAGTTGCCATACGCGGATCAATCACAATCTGCGAGTTAGCCGATGCGATAAGTGCATTAATTGGGCGTGAAAGCGTGGTGCGCCCAATGATTACAACCGTTTCGGGAGCCAAGTTCTTTCGAATTGCGGGAGAAGCTAAGAAAAGAGCGGCATGTGAAATTGCTTCTGGAAAAGAAAGCGGATCTTCGGATATAACCGGCCACTCTAAGTCAGTGGCAATTTTGGAAACTTCAGCAACTGTTAGGCCGCCTCGATCGTGCCCAATAATTAACACACCTCTAGTGGTATTTACTTTCAAAGTGCCGGCTGATTTGCCCGCCGGTTTAACTTTTGGGGCAATTTTTATTTCATTCAACCAATTACTGTCTTCGCCAGGAAGCAGTGGTTCTTCGAATTGTAAATTCAAATGCACTGGGCCTCGGTGTAGCGAATCAAGTGGCAGTTCAAGTGGGAATACTCCCCCAGAAATATCAGCGAAATAGCGCACAGCGTTACCAAAGATTCGAGCTTGCTCTGTTGTTTGATTAGCGCCGGTGCGTCGCAAATTTGCTGGGCGATCTGCTGTTAAAACTAACAATGGCACATTGCTGTGATGTGCCTCTAGTACTGCTGGGTGATAGTTCGCAACTGCCGTGCCACTTGTACAAACAATAGGTACTGGTCGAGCACTTGCTTTTGCTAAACCTAAAGCAAAATAGGCAGCCGATCTTTCATCAATTCGAATATGTAACTTTAGAAAACCTTTTTCAGCAGCTGCATACATGGCCAGTGATAGCGGCGCATTGCGTGATCCTGGTGAAATTACCGCATCTGTGATGCCCGCTTCAATTAATTGGCGAACTATGACTCGAGCTAGCGATGTTGAAGTATTCACCAGTGCCAGCCTCTCGCTTTAATTTCACTTTCGGTACCGGCATAAAAGGCGCGTTTTGTGCGCTCTTTCCACCAAGTTAACCGTTCGACTGGAACAGCATACTTTGCTAACAAATCGGCGTCTGGTGAAGTCGATCGGACTGCTAGTTCACCGTTTTCTAGTGGCAATGCTGCGATATCTGCGCTCAATAACTGGCCGGTCGCTAACCCACATGCGTAATCAAGTGTTGGCAATGAGGCGGCTAGTTGTAGCCCGTAACTAATTCCAACAGCGCTATCTAAGGCACTTGATACCACAATCGGTAATTTGTGGTGTGCGCCAATTTCACGAGCTCTGGTAATTCCGCCAAGTGGGGCAACTTTTAACATCAAGATATCAACAGCGCCTTGCAGATTAATGGCAAATGGATCTTTCGCTTTACGAATTACTTCATCGCCTGCGATCTTGATTTCAAATGCTAGTTTCTCTTTCAATTTACGAAGTTCTTCTAGCGTTGCACAAGGTTGTTCCACATATTCCAGTGGCCCGACTTCTTCATAGATTTCATATAGATTAATTAGAGCTTGATCAACGCTCCAAGCACCATTCACATCAAGCCTTAATTTGGCTTTCGGCATAAGCGCGCGAACTCGGGCAACGCGCACAATGTCTTCGCCTAAGTTTTCACCAACTTTAATTTTTACGGTGTCACAACCGACAAAAGATTGCAGCAGCTCTTCAATCTCTTGCGCGCTATTTAAGGCTGGCAGAGTGGCATTGACTTTGATAAAGCCACGGTAAGCCATTGGGGCTGGGTTCGTTGCCGCATCAATTGCACTTAGTAGCCAAGTCGAACTTTCGGCATCGTCGTACTCAAGAAATGGGGCGAATTCGCCCCAGCCAGCCGGGCCTTTCAAGAGGGCAACTTCGCGCACGGTGATGCCACGAAACTTACTTTTTAGCGGCAGCGCAACTACCTGCATGGAAGCAAGTAATTGATCAATCATTTTCTGCTAGTTACGGGCGCTTAGGGAATTTGCCAAAATCAGGAGCGCGCTTTTCTTTGTAAGCATCGCGACCTTCTTGGCCTTCTTGGGTCATATAGAACAACAAGGTGGCATCGCCGGCTAGTTGCTGCACGCCAGCTAAGCCATCGTCTGCTGCATTCATACTCGCCTTAAGCAATCGAAGTGCCATTGGCGAATTGCGTAACATTTCGCGACACCAAGAAACTGTCTCAGCTTCTAGCTCAGCAACTGGAACAACGGTATTGACCAATCCCATCTGCAGCGCTTCTTGCGCATCATATTGGCGAGTTAAAAACCAAATTTCGCGAGCTTTCTTCTGACCAACATTTGCGGCCAATAATCCAGAACCATATCCACCATCGAAAGAACCAACCATTGGGCCGGTCTGACCAAAGAGGGCGTTATCAGCAGCGATTGTTAGATCACAGACCACATGTAGAACATGACCACCACCGATTACCCAACCCGCAACCATGGCAACTACTGGTTTTGGAGTCCGGCGAATTTGTACTTGTAGATCTAAAACATTTAGTCGACCAATGCCTTGCTTAGCAAGATCATCATCGCCAAGGTAGCCATCATCACCACGAACGCTAATATCTCCACCGGAACAAAATGCTTGAGTGCCTTCGCCAGTAAAAATAATTACGCCGACTTCAGAGTTATCGCGCGCTAAATCAAATGCGCTCTTTAGCTCGGCCAAAGTTTGTGGGCGAAATGCGTTATGAACTTCTGGGCGATTAATCGTAATTTTTGCGATGCCATCGCCAACTACATACTTAATATCTTTGAAGTTCTCGCCGCCTGGAGCGGTTTTCCACTTCGGAATCTCGCGACTTCCAAAATCTCGCTTAATTGGCTTGCTCATTTTTCCTCCAGGAAGTGAAAGCTTGGTCTAGGAGCGATAGCCTACGGGCGATATGGATGCCAAGTCACAACGTTTAGTCAGCCCAATCGACGGGGCGTGGTCAACCACACAGATTATGGCCAGTCTTGCTAAGGCGTTGGTTGCCGATGGTCCAGCTCTTGGCTTTGGCGCAGTAACCAGTACTAAGGTTGAGGCAAAGACGGCTGTTCTGGTTACCTCGACCGGAAGCACTGGTGCCAACAAGGAGATCTCACTTAGCGCAGGCGCGCTGTTGGCTTCAGCGAAAGCTGCGAATAAGTATTTGAATGCGAACTTTGGCGAGACTTGGTCGCTTCTGCTGCCGCTTACACATATTGCTGCTGTCAATGTTTTGGTTCGCAGTTTAGAACTTGGAACTAATCCAGTTTATTTAGTTGATTACGTAGGTGACTACCCAAAAGTTGATTACACCGCCATTGTGCCAACGCAACTTTATAACGCACTTAATGGAGATGATCGTTTGCTAAGTCATCTGCAAGGCGCCAAGGCTGTTCTAGTTGGTGGCGCTGCTTTAACTTCTGAATTATACGAACAAGCAACTATCGCTGGAATTAAAGTTGTAACAACCTATGGAATGTCTGAAACATCAGGTGGTTGTGTCTATAACGGTGAGCCACTTGCAGGAGTTCAGGTTGCGATCACGCATTCTGGATTCATTAAAATTTCTGGACCCGTTCTAGCCATTAACTTAGATTTAGATGCACAAAATTATTTTGTAACTAGTGACCGTGGTGAATTAATTGATGGCCAGCTAAAAGTTCTTGGTCGTGGCGATGATGTAATTATTTCAGGTGGTGAAAATATTTCACTTTCCGAAATTGAAAGTGCTATTTCGCAGACATTCGTGAACTTTGAATTTGCCGCTTTCGCAGTATCTAGTGATAAATGGGGTCAAGAACTTCACGTAGCTGTAGTTAATGCACCAGTTGAGTTTGCAGAACAAGTCGAGCGTCTCTTGGTAGAAAAATTTGGCAACGCTGCTAAACCTAAGCGTTTCCATCAATTAACTGCGCTACCTTTGATTGGTATCGGAAAAGTAGATCGAGGCGCACTTGCGCAATTAGCGACGAAGTCGGAGCATTGATTTTGAATAAATGGATTGCAGGAGCCCGTCCGCGCACACTCCCAGCGGCTATCGCCCCAGTATTGGTAGCAACGTCATTGGCGGAAAGTGAAGCGAATTTCGCGATGGCTGGCTTGGCCCTAGTTGTCAGCTTGTCCCTTCAAGTTGGCGTCAACTACGCCAATGATTATTCCGACGGCATCAAAGGCACCGACGATAATCGAGTCGGTCCAACTCGATTAGTTGCCTCAGGCTTAGCGAGTGCGAAATCAGTCAAGCAGGCAGCCTTCATCTCTTTTGCCGTCGCTGCCGCTGTTGGTTTGGTACTTGCGGTTTCGACTTCGCTCTGGTTAATCGCAGTTGGTGCGGCTGCAATTTTTGCAGCGTGGACCTATACCGGAAGTAAGCGACCATACGGATACCTAGGTTTGGGAGAAATTTCAGTATTTTTATTCTTCGGGCTCGTTGCCACAATGGGTTCGTACTACGTTCAGACTGAGGAAATTACTTGGCAGAGTTTTATTATTGCGATTCCGATGGGTTCTCTCGCCTGTGCAATTCTGGCAATTAACAATCTCCGCGATCGCGCTCAAGATGAGTTAGTTGGCAAGCGCACCTTGGCAGTTCGCTTAGGTGATGCCCGCGCTCGTAAACTTTTCATCGCTCTTTTGTTGGTTGCTCACATGTCAGCCCTTATAGTACCTGGCCAAAATACCTTGATCACGCTGGCGCTTTTGCCGCAAACTTTTATTATTGCTAATCAAGTTCGAACTGGCGCAACTGGCCCAGCCTTAATTCCACTACTGGGCAAAACCGGTGAATTACAGATCATATTTGCCTTCCTTTTGTCGCTAGCGCTGGTTATGTATTAAGAAATCGGTAAACTAACCTCATGGGCAGAGTTATATTTATTGTTTTAACTATCGGTATCCAGCTCTATGGATTAATCGATTGTGCGCAACGTGAGGATAGCGAAGTTCGTTCGCTTCCCCGTTGGGCCTGGATATTGATTATCATCTTAGGTCCGCTTGCAATTGGGGCTATTGCTTACTTAGTTGCCGGTCGACCTAAGCGTCCTGGTAAGGGTGGCAAAAAACCAAAGCGCACTATCGCGCCAGATGACGACCCAGACTTCTTGCGCGGAATTTAAAGCGAGGCAAAAGCCTCATCTAAAACGCTCATCGCATCAAGTAATAGTTCATCTGAAATAACAATTGGTGGCAAGAAACGAATTACATTTGAATAAGTGCCGGCTGAAAGTAGCAAGACACCTTTCTTGGCGCAGTAATTAATTACCTTTGTCATCGCATCTGAATTTGGCTCAAGTGACCCAGGCTGAACTAATTCGATCGCCATCATTGCGCCACGACCACGGATCTCGGCAATAACTGGATACTTTGAAGCGAGTTCGCACAATGAATGACCCATAATTTTGCCAACTTCACGGGCTCGCTCAATTAGGCCATCTTCTTCAATTGTTTCAAAGACACCTAGTGAAGCTGCGCAGGCAACCGGGTTCCCACCGAACGTTCCACCGAGGCCACTTACATGAATAGCATCCATAATTTCTGCGCGACCCGTGACAGCCGCAAGTGGCAAGCCGCCAGCAATGCCTTTTGCGGTGATGATCATGTCTGGAACTACATTCTCATTTTCAACTGCAAACATATTTCCAGTACGGGCGAAACCAGTTTGAACTTCATCGGCAATAAAGATGATGCCGTTTTCAGCACAGTACTTCGATAGTCCAGGCAGGAACCCCTTCGGTGGAACAATGAAACCACCTTCGCCTTGGATAGGTTCGATCATGATTGCCGCTACATTCTTAGCGCCAATTTCTTTTTCGATCTTATGTGCAACCTCTTCTAGCGCATCTTTGGTAATCGTGGCCTTATCGCCTAGCCAGCGAAGTTCGTATGGCATCGGCATACGATAAATTTCATTTGCAAATGGGCCAAAACCATCTTTGTAAGGCATGTTCTTCGCAGTTAGCGCCATCGTTAAATTAGTGCGACCGTGATAAGCGTGTTCAAAAACAACAATTGCTTGACGCTTTGTTGCGTGACGCGCAATCTTTACCGCGTTCTCAACTGCTTCTGCACCTGAGTTGACTAATACCGATTTCTTTTTATGAGTGCCGGGAGTATGTGCATTTAATTTTGCACAAACATCTATATAACCCTGATAGGGAGCAACGGTAAAACAAGTATGAGAAAAGTCTTGAACTTGTTCAATCACGCGGTCAACTATGCGCTGTGAACTGTTGCCCACATTGTTAACACCGATACCTGCAGCCATATCAATAATCTGATTGCCATCAAGATCAACCAGAATTGCACCGCCGGCACGTGCGATTACTGCGGGGAATGCCATTCCCAATCCACCTGAAACTTCTTCGCTACGTCGCTGAATCTCCGCCTTAGATTTTGGTCCAGGAATCTCTGTAACCAAGAGGCGTTGCTGAGGAACTGAAGTAAGTACGGTCATGAGTAAAGTCTAAGCCCATATTTCCGATCGGAGCGCCTTGAAGTTAGGCTTGCGGCTATGACCTACCTCAATGCGCTGCGCGAAGATGCTCCGCTCTTAGATGCCTATCTTCGTTACTTCGAAGTAACACGAACTCCGTTCACGATCCCAGGTCACAAGCAGCGTGCGAGCAAACTCGATTTAGGTTTAGGCGCAGTAGTTGATGGCGATACACCTCTCTATGGTGGCTTAGATGAAATTAAGTTAACAAACCAAACCTTAAAAAGCGCTGAATCGCTAGCCGCAAAATTATGGGGTGGCGACTACGCGCGCTTCTCAACTGGCGGTTCAACTCACGTTAACCAAGCTGTCATCTTGGCCTTAGGTAAACCTGGCGACAAGATTGCCGTAGCGCGCACTGCGCATCGATCGGTGTTAAGTGCTTTGGTGTTAGCGGGGCTCGAACCAATTTGGTTAGCGCCAGATATTGATGCTGCAACTGGTGTGCCAACCGGAATTCCGGTTTCTGAACTTGAGCGAGTGCTTGTACAGAAGCCAATTGCGCTGCTGCTGACAGAACCTGGTTATCTAGGAACCATCTCGCAGTTACCTGAGTTAATTAGCAAAGCCCATGAAAATAAAATCCCAGTAGTAATCGATGCTGCTTGGGGCGCTCACTTTGGTTTCCATAGTGGCTTACCAAAACATGTACTACAGCTTGGCGCAGATGCTTTAGTCACTAGCACCCATAAAGCGTTACCTGGGTTCAGTGCCTCAGCGCTCTTAGTTGCTCGTGGTGAATTCCTGAATTTAGATCGTTTAGAACAAAGTTTTGAAACAACTCACACAACCTCACCTGCTGGCGCACCGCTTGCTTCCATTGATGGTTGTCGCGCACTTCTGCAAAATCGTGGCGAAGAGCTATTAGGACAATTAATTGACAGCGTCACGAAGTTTAAGGCAGATATTTCAGCTAACTTCGACCGACCAATCTTCTTATCCCCGAGTGACTTTGCTGACGGTCGCTTTGATCCAGTAAAGATTGTGCTCAGAGCTAATCAATTAGGAACTTCTGGTGTGGACATTGAAAATGAGTTACTAAAAGCAAATATCCGAGTCGAAATGGCCGATCGTGACACTGTGGTTTTCTTGGCTACCTTGGCCGATGATGCGGAAAGTTTTGCTGAGTTGAGTAATTCGCTACTCCCAATTCTGCAAAAACTAGTTAGCGCACCTCGCGAGTCAGTGACAGCTCTAAGCTGGTCGGTAGTTCCGCAAATTGGTCTGTCAATGCGTGATGCCTACTTTGCAGATACCGAAATGGTTTCTGCCCAAAGCGCCGAAGGTCGTATCTCGGCAGATTTAATTGCGCCTTATCCGCCAGGTGTCGCAGTTGTTGCACCCGGTGAAGTATTAACTAAAGAGATTTTAACTGGCTTAGCAGCGAACAAATCAGCTGGAGTGCGAATTGCTTATGCGACCGACCCAACGTTGCAGAGTTATCGAGTGGTTAAATCAAGTTAATCGCACTTTCCAATGGTAAATTTATTTAGATGAGTGAAGTAATCGGGCATGCCAATGTCCGTTCAGCAGCAAGAGACACTGAAAATTACTCTTCAGATCTACAAGGTGATCGAGATGTGCGGACCTACCGTCAGATCCCACTTGAAGTTGACCCACCAAGACACCATCTATTCCGCACCGCTTTAAGCCCACTTTTTGTGAAACCTCGAATCGAAAGCATGATTCCAGAATTTGAATCGATTGCTAAAGAGCTGATTGCTAAGTTCGTTAAAGATGGTGGCGGAGACTTCGTCGCTGAAGTTGCCCTCCCAATGGTTGGGCACTGTTTAGGCGTTGTATACAACCGCCCACAAGATGTTTCAGAGTGGCTCTCTTGGGGTTCCGATGTCTGGATTACTACGCCAACTGGTCGAAGTGGTGAGCATTTAGATCGATATTTGAAATCAGTCTTTGATGAAGCCGAGAATTCAAGCGAAGATAATGCTTGGACTTTTATTTCTCGATTACAGCTAGAGGGTGGGCCAATATCTCGAACCGAGATGTATGGGATTGCGAATGTACTTTTAGCCGGTGGCCGTGACACAGTTGTTAAATTAATGACGGGGATGATTTGGCATTTAGCGACTGCGACCCAGGACCGTGAATTCTTAAAAGCTAATCCAGATAAGCTGGGCAAAGCAATTAACGAAGTATTGAGATACTTATCTCCACTTCCTCGGATGGAACGTGTTCCAGCTGCCGTTCTCGCACTGGCTGAGGAATTACGTGATCCCAAAGATTACGATCATTTAAGTTTTGTCTCTGGAAACTTTGATGAATCTGTTTTCAGTGAACCAGATAAAATTGATATCCATCGAGAACGAAATCCACATTTGTCTTTTGGCTTTGGACCACACACTTGTATTGGAAATCATGTTGCCGAGGTAGAAACCGCAGCACTTATTTCAACTTTCTTATGTGAGGTTAGTGATTGGAAAATTTTGCCAGCGTCAGAAATTTCCTTCGACACCATAGGAAAGTTTCAATACCCAGGTCGTTTTCACTCACTTTTTGTTAAGTGTAAATAACTCTTAAAGGCCAGAGTAGGTGTGCTTTCCGGTTCCCCAAACATTTACATAAACGTAATTAAATAGGAAGGTTGATCCGGCTAGTAAACATAGCCAAGCCGCACGGCGACCACGCCAACCCACAGTTACACGGGCATGAAGATATGCAGCGTAAGCAACCCAGGTAATAAATGCCCAAGTTTCCTTTGGATCCCAGCCCCAGTAACGACCCCAAGCGCTTTCGGCCCAGATCGCTCCTGCGATAACCGAGAAGGTCCAGAGTGGAAATACAAATGCGACCAAGCGATACGAAAGTTGATCAAGATCATCAAGTGACGGCAGTCGTTGCGCCCACACTTTACGTTGACCTTTGCTCTCCATATTGTCTAAATAGAGATAAGCCGCAGCAATTACATTTGCGAGCAGGAAGACACCGCCTGAGATGATCGCAGTTGAAACATGAATTACCAGCCAAGTTGATTTCAGCGCTGGTACCAGCGGAGCACTTGGCACATAAAGCAAGGTGATTGCGGTACCTAACGTTAAAAGAGCCGAGATCGAAACTAAAACACCGAGCCATCGCAGATCATATTTACGTAAGGCAGCAAGATATGCGCCAGTAAAGGCGAGAGCACCGGTGATTGAAAACTCATACATGTTGCCCCACGGAACCCGACTTGCTGAAAGTCCACGAGAAACTACTCCAACTAACAGAAAAATAAAGCCAAGAATCATCATGGCGGTTGCAATACGCATCGCTTTTTGAGTACGAGAGCTGTCAAAAGTTTTGGTGACTAAGCTTCCTTCGGTTTCAGAAGCTGCGTTTGGGGTACGAACTGCCCAAGCTGTTTCAAATGCATGACCAAAGAAGGCGAGAGTAAAGAGCACCATTGCTGAGTAGATTGCGTAATTTGAAAAATACGCCCAATCTTGTGATGACATTTAGTTCCCTTTCAACTTCGATACAAATTGTGACATCTCATTTTCTAAACCAGGTGCACCGTTCTTAGCTAAGCCCGCTACTTGTACTTCACCATCTGTAACCCGAATCCACATTCGGCGGCGTCTGGTAAAGAGCGAAGCCAATAATCCAAGGATCGCAACTATGC
This sequence comes from Bifidobacterium breve, assembly GCA_945883725.1. Taxonomy (GTDB): domain Bacteria; phylum Actinomycetota; class Actinomycetes; order Nanopelagicales; family Nanopelagicaceae; genus Planktophila. The sequence goes on from CAMCXZ010000007.1 coordinate 30,688, forward strand.
CACCGATTAAAGAATAACTCTTGCCGGGATCACTAACTATCTGCAGGTTTACCCACGGCACCACATCTTCAAAAGTTATGGTGCCCTCACTAAATTTCAGAAACTCCCCAGGCTTTAAGGAGTCAAGTGCGATCTGTTTCATATTTGAAGTATCAATGCGATAAACCGATTGCGGGACTCCAGTATCTAGGCCTAGGTCACCTTGCCAAATCGAGAAGAGCAATTTGGGATCTAGCAGTTCAGGAAATACTGAAATAGCACTTTTATCTGAGCCCCGGGCATAAGTTGGTAGAAAAGATGAAACAAATCCTAATTGCGGATCTCCATCAGGAACTTTGATTGCACCAATTGATCTCAAATTGCCATCTTGCGGCAAGAATGGAACTGGACCTTGAAACGTTACATTACCAACTTTATCTTGCACGGTAACAATTGGTGAATAACCGTTTGCTTGTAAATAAACTCGAGTGCTGCCAAAAGTGAGTGGGCTATTTACTTTGACCACTTGTTGTTTAGGGGCCGCACCTGGTTCGGCAACAGTTGTTACGTAAAGCGTGTAATCCTCAGGGGCGCTCGTCAATGTGTTGTATTTAGCAACAAACTTATCTACTTTGATTGTGAAGGGTGGAAGTGAATTCTCGCTTGTAATCTGACCAAAACTAATTGTGTCGTAAGAAGTCGCGTTATTGACAAAGCGCTCGCCTTGACTCAAAATCGCACTTCCCCGAACTCCAAATAATCCGCCAATTAAAACGCCGACCAAGATTAAGATAAGTGAAATATGAAAGAAAAGATTTCCAGTTTCGCGTAAGTAACCTTTTTCGGCGGAAATACTCTCTTCGCTTTCTAGCACTCTGAAGCGTTTCGCCTTCAACCATATTCTAGCTAGTTCTAATTCTTTGCCACTGGCTGGCCATGATTGGAAATGCTCCATACGTGCCAAGTTCTTAGGCGTCTTAGGTGGCAATGCACGGGTGGCCTGTAAATGTTCGAATGATCTAGGCAATACGCAGCCAATTAAGGAAATAAAAAGCAAAATATAGATCGCACTAAACCAGGGTGATGAGTAAACATCAAAGAGCGAAAAGCGTTCAAACCAAATAGCTAGAGTTCTATGCTGTTCGAAATAATCTGAAACTGCCATTGGGTTCTGAGCGTTCTGTGGGATCAAAGAGCCCGGAATGGCTGCCAAAGCCAGCAATAAGAGCAGGACGAGCGCAGTACGCATACTGGTCAACTGGCGCCAGAAATACCTAACTAGCGCAATCGCCCCTAGTTCTGGAAGTTGAGTTTCATTACTCATTAGATCACCGGCACAAAATTTGAAATCATCGAGCGTAGTGAAATCATCAAATCACTCCATAGCCCAAGTAATTGAAGTACTCCGATAATGATTAGGAATACGCCACCAATGAGTGAGATTAGATTTCCGTTACGGACTAATAATTTGCGTAGTTTCTCGGAGCGATCTAAGAAAAGACCTGAAAGAATAAATGGCAGGCCTAACCCGATGCAGTAACTAATCGATAAAAGCGCGCCTCGTAGTGCTGAACTTTCCTGAAATGCCAAGGTTTGAACTGCCGCAAGTGCTGGTCCGATACAAGGAGTCCAGCCAACTCCAAATGCAAAGCCAAGTAATGGTGCGCCGATCAAACCGCCGAATGCTGAACTCTTAAGACGAAGAGTTGGCATCAGTGGGAATTTGCCTAAGAAAATAAGACCCATCAAGATGGTTACTACACCTAAAACTTGAGTTATCCCAGTTTCGTGTTCAGTTATGCGAGAACCAATGGTTCCGAATAAGGCACCATAGAGAACAAAGGGTGTTGAAAATCCTAATACAAATAGCGAAGAGCCTAATAAAATTCTGCCTCGCTTTGAACTAAAGCCCGCTGCATAGGAAATGTATCCTGGAACTAAAGGAAGTACGCAGGGCGATAAGAATGAAATCAACCCAGCTAGCAAAGCTACGGGAAGTGCAACAATTAAATATCCTGAGAAAATCTGCTCAACGACAAAGTTTCTCATTCGGCTGTTAACCGCTCTATCAAATTACTCAGACCAGCGACTGTGGCTGGTCCAGAAATGCGAGCAGCCACTCGTCCTTGCTTATCTATAACAACTGTTGTTGGAATGGCATTTGCGGGTAATGTATTGCGAAAGCCCAGCAGCAACGAATCATCAATGAAATTAGGGTATGGAACCGCTAATTGACGGGCGAATACCTCAGCATTAGCCAAATTATCTCGTGTCAGAATTCCCATAAATTGCACATCAGAATACTTTTCTGAGAGCGCAATAAATGCAGGAATCTCAGCACGGCAAGGTGAACACCATGATGCCCAAACATTTACAACTGCAATTTTATCTCCAGCAAAATCAAATTTAGTTCCGTACAAAGTATCGCCACTTAGTTTTGGTGCCAGTTGACGATCGGCGGCTGAAATAAAAGTTACTGCGCCATTTCCAGAGATATAACTCTCTTGCGCAGTTGAAGCTCCACCGTTTCCGCAGCTAGTTAGAACAAAAGCACTGACTACTACAAGAAATAACCGGCGTGAGTTGCGAATCATTTTTTCGGTGGCAACAAATGTTTCGCTGGTTCAGAGTATGAAAGACCTGAAATCAAACCTTCATCATCAAAGTGAACACTCGTCACCGAGGCCAATGAACATTCGCGTTTGCGTGGATCATGAATCAAGCGACGTCCTTCAATCGCACTTCGCAAAATCCAAATTGGAAGTTGATGCGAGACACAGATTGCATCTTTTCCATTAGCTGCTTTATTAGCATCAAATATTGCTGCCAACATACGCGTGATCTGTTCTTCGTAAGGTTCGCCCCAAGATGGTTTCCATGGGTTGTATAAATGGCGCCATGCTGAAGGATGTTTAAGTACGCCATCGCCAATTCCAAAAGGTTTTCCCTCAAAAATATTGGCAGCCTCGATCAAGCGTTCATCCGTTGTAATTGAAATATTATGTGCGGCGGCAATGGGTGCGGCAGTCTCTTGGGCTCTCTGCAAAGGTGAAACGTGAAGTGCGCCAAGATCAATTGCTTTGGCCCATTCACCCAATGTGCTCGCCATAGATTGACCGCGCTCTGATAATCGCCAACCTGGTTGACGGCCATAGAGAATTTTCTGAGGATTCTCTACCTCGCCATGGCGAATAACGTGGACAGTGGAAGTCATGCGCTAAGCATAAAGCGTCGGATTTCCACTTCTCTCGCTAAGGTAGTGACATGGCACTCACCCAAAAGCGAGCGGCCTTTTTCGATGTAGATAACACCTTGATCCACGGATCATCGCTCTACTTTCTCGGAAGAGGCATGTACCAGCGCGGTTTCTTTACCAAAGCTGACATTTCGCGCTTCGTCTTAGCCAACCTGAGATTTCGCTTAACTGGCAAAGAAAATAAAGAAGAGATTATTAAATTTCAAAATGCGGCAACTGATTTTATTGGCGGCCATGATGTTGCTGAAATCGAAGCAATCGGTCAAGAAATTTATGATGAGTTCGTATCACCGGCACTTTGGCAAGGCACCATCGATATCGCTGGTTCGCATTTAGCAAATGGTGAAGAAGTATGGCTAGTTACTGCAGCCCCTGAAGATATGGCAATTCTAATTGCTAACCGGTTAGGTTTTACGGGAGCACTAGGAAGTAAAGCCACCATTAAAGATGGAAAATACACTGGAACATTAGAAGGTAATTTGTTGCACGGCGCCGAAAAAGCTGTGGCAATAACCAAGTTGGCAGCTGATCGAAATTTTGATCTCGCGCAGTGTTACTCATATTCAGATAGCCATAATGATCTACCGTTGCTTCGAGCTGTTGGAAAACCAAATGCAATTAACCCTGATGCAATACTGCAATTGCGTGCGATGAGCGAAGGTTGGCCAATCCATGAATTTCGACGGGGTCGCAAATTTAGCCAAATTTTCGGGCCGCTGGTTAGCCGATTGGCTGCTGGGCTAACTTGGTTGCGCCCTCGTAAATCTCGCTAGCCGAGAACTCAAATAGGCGGATCAACCTTCCTTCCACTAATGTAGGACGGTTATGGAAATTCGCTCATTTACTGACTATCTGCGCTCGCTTGACGATGCCGGTTTATCTGAGCTTTTTGCTGCTCGCCCTGATTTAGTTTCACCAGTCCCACCTGATTTAGCATCCCTTGCAGTTCGAGCATCATCATCACATAGCATCGCGCGCGCAGTTGATTCACTAACTGAATTTGAATTTCAAATTCTCGAAGCTTGCGTTGCGCTGGATGAAGAATTTACGCTTAAAAACGTTATCTCAATTACGCATAAGGATGCGGCCCTTGCTGTTACGCGCTTAATAACTTTTGGGCTGCTTTACCCAACTGATAAAGGAATGCGTCTGCCCACCTCGGTAAGTCAGCTTCTGATCAATGAACCAGCCGGTCTTGGGCCAGCTTCCCTTGCTAAATTAAAATTAACCGAATTAAACGAAGCTCCAGAAGCTGCTAATCGCGTACTCACTCAATTAATTTGGGGGCCACCTCGCGGAAGTGTTGGTGACATTAAGAATCCAGGTCCGGGCATTGCTTGGTTACTAGATCGCAAGTTTTTGGTGCCACTTGATCAGCGCACTGTAATCATGCCGCGCGAAGTTGGAATTTTCTTACGTGGCGGAAAAGTTCACAAGAGTTATCAAAGTACCGCACCTGCCGTAACCGGAACTAAGCGCGTTGAAAAATCAGTAAATATGGCTGCGGCGGCAAACGTGGCAACTGTGCTTGGTTGGGTTGAAGAGCTACTTCACTTTTGGGCACAAGAACCAGCTGACGCTCTTCGCTCTGGCGGCCTTGGTGTTCGTGATTTAAAAGTAATTTCGGCACATATCGGAATCGATGAAAATTGTGCTGCGTTCATTGCAGAGCTTGCTTACTTAGCAGGATTACTCACAATCGATGGCGATGATCGTATCTTGCCAAGTAATAACTTCGATATTTGGTTAACCCAAAGCGCCGAAACCCGATGGAGTGCACTTGCGGCAAACTGGTTAACAACTTCGCGTGTTAGTGGATTAGTTGGTCGTGGCGAGGCAAAGAGTGTTGCCGCGCTAGGCCCCGAGCTTGATCGCGTAAATGCTGCAAGCACCCGTAAATTAGTAATCAATCTGCTTAATGAACAGCCAAACCTTGCGCCTGATTTAGATAGCTTCACTCGCACCATTAAGTGGGTAGCACCAAGTAAGCGTAATCCGGGCATTCAAGAAGAACTTATTCTATGGACACTACGTGAAGCCGAGTGGCTTGGTTTCACTGGTCAAGGTGCATCAGCTAAATATGGTCGAGCATTTATGACCGGTGCTGACGAGATTGGCATTGATACTGATCTACCTAAACCAGTTGACCATATCTTGATTCAAAGTGATAACACTGCAATTGCGCCAGGGCCGCTAGAACATGACATTGCGCGCGATCTTTCCGCTGTTGCTGATATTGAAAGCCGAGGCGGTGCAACTGTCTACCGTTTCAGCGAAGCATCAATTCGCCGTGGACTTGATCACGGTAAGAGTGGTGAAGAAATTCGCACCTTCTTGGTTAAAACTTCAAAAACTCCAATGCCACAACCGCTGGAGTATTTAATTGCTGACGTTGCTAAGAAACATGGAAAGCTGCGGGTTGGAAACACGGCCAGCTTTATCCGTTGCGAAGATACGTCACTAATTGCCCAAATCATGAGCGATAAGCGACTTGAAGTACTTTCACTTAGAAAGATTGCACCTGAAGTTTTGATCTGTGATTTAGATGCAGCTGATGCCATGAATGTGTTGCGCAATGCCGGTTACTTGCCAGCAGCTGAAGCAAGTAATGGCGCATTAATTACTGGCCATCGTTCTCATCGCGCAAAAGCAAAACCGAAACCACCACGAGTAATTGGCGAAATTGATCCACCATCTGAATCAACTCTTACTGCTGCGGTGCGCTCAATTAGAGCTGGTGAAAAATCAAGTCATAAGCAGAGCAAGATTCGCGATTCGGCGGCGAGTGCTCTTGGTTCATTACCGCGCACTACCGCAAATGAAACTATGGATCTCTTAGCTGTTTATGTTGAAAAACAACAAGCGCTTTCGATTGGTTATGCCGATAACAATGGCGCTGTTTCACATCGCATCGTCGACCCAATAAGAATTTCGGCAGGTGCTTTAGTGGCTCGAGATCATGCCACCGGCGAGATGCAAAGCTTTCGAATCCCGCGTATTACGGGGGTCGCACCGCTATGACCGACGCCCAAAGTGCCGAATACGGCAGACTTAACCCTATGTCCGACCTCATGCTTAGCGCTCTCGAGACCTTAGTTCGATGTGAATCCCCCACTGAAGATCTCGCTGCATGTCGTGAAGTTGTCCAAGTTGCCAGTGACATTGCAGCAGATGTTTTAGGAACTCCTGCGCAAATTCGCGAAATAGAAGGTCGCCCGGTTTTTTGGTGGGGCGATACTAAACCTGAAATTGTGTTGCTTGCGCATTTAGATACTGTTTGGCCAAAAGGTTCATACCAACCGCTATTTGAAATTAACGGGGATGTTATTCGCGGCCCCGGAACTTTTGATATGAAGGTTGGCTTCTTACAAGCTCTATTTGCGTTAAAGGGAATCGATGGCTCAGTTGCACTTGTTGCAACTACTGATGAAGAAACTGGCAGTCACGCATCACGCAATTTAATTAAAGAACTTTCCCAAAGTGCTAAGGCAGTACTTGTTCTAGAAGCATCACTTGATGGCAAAGTGAAAACTGGCCGCAAAGGCACTTCGATGTACCAAGTGAAAGTTCATGGTCGCTCTGCTCATGCTGGCCTAGAACCCGAGAATGGTGTTAATTCAACTATTGAAATTTCACACTTGGTTTTGCAACTAGCAGCTCTAGAAAATTCTGAACATGGCACGACAGTTGTGCCAACCATGTTGAGTGCGGGCACCACAACTAATTCAGTTCCAGATTTAGCTGCTTTAGATATTGATGCGCGTTCCTATTCAACTGATGAACTATTGCGGGTCGATACAGCTATCAGAGCACTGCAACCAAATAACCCAGCTGCTCGAATTGAAGTTATTGGTGGCTTGAATCGCCCGCCTCTTGAACCAGCGGCTACCAAAGCGCTTTATGAGCGAGCCGAGAAAGTTGCTGCTGTAATTGGAATTCCACCACTTGGTCATGCTTCGGTAGGTGGCGCTAGTGATGGCAACTTTGCCGCTGCCGCTGGAGCTCAAGTTCTAGATGGTTTAGGTGCTATCGGTGGTGGCGCACATGCGCTTACTGAATGGGCCAGTGTTAGCGCAATGCATCAACGAACTGACTTCCTGCACGCCTTTATTAAGGATCTATTAAATGACTGATGGCCCGCTGATTGTCCAGAGCGATAAAACTCTGCTTCTAGATATCGATCATCCGGGTTCGGTTGAATGTCGACGAGCGATCGCACCTTTTGCTGAACTAGAGCGCTCCCCTGAACATATTCATACTTACCGGCTAACTAATTTAGGTCTTTGGAATGCACGTGCAGCTGGCCACGATGCAGAACAAGTAATCGATACTTTAATTAAATATTCTCGCTATGCAGTTCCACACGCATTATTGGTAGACATTGCCGAAACTATGTCTCGCTATGGTCGCTTGCGACTAGAAGCTGATCCAGTTCACGGACTAATTTTAATTACTAAAGACAGCGCAGTTCTCGAAGAAGTTATTCGGGCTAAGAAAATTGCGCCACTACTTGGTGTTCGCATCGATAAAGAAACTGTGGCGGTACATCCCAGCCAGCGTGGCGCAATTAAACAGTCTCTACTACGCCTTGGTTGGCCAGCCGAAGATTTTGCTGGCTACGTCGATGGTCAAGCACATGAGATTGAATTGGTACAAAAAGATTGGAAAATTCGCCCATATCAAGAACTTGCGGCCGAAGGTTTTTGGCATGGTGGTTCTGGAGTTGTAGTACTTCCATGTGGAGCTGGAAAAACTATTGTTGGTGCAGCCGCAATGGCGCATGCCAAAGCCACAACCTTAATTTTGGTAACCAACACAGTTGCTGCACGCCAGTGGCGCGATGAGTTACTAAAGCGCACCACGCTAAATGAAGATGAAATTGGCGAGTATTCCGGTGCTAAAAAAGAAATCAGACCAGTAACTATTGCTACCTACCAAGTTATGACTAAGAAGAAGAACGGTGTTTACGCGCACTTAGATCTCTTCGATACACATGACTGGGGTTTGATTATCTACGACGAAGTGCACCTATTGCCGGCACCAATTTTTCGTTTTACTGCAGATATTCAGTCACGTCGTCGCTTAGGTTTAACCGCCACATTGGTACGTGAAGATGGCATGGAAGGCGAAGTATTTAGCTTAATCGGGCCAAAACGCTTCGATGTTCCCTGGAAAGAAATTGAATCCCAGGGCTATATCGCGCCTGCTGAATGTGTTGAAGTTCGCGTAAATCTAACCGAAGCTGAGCGCATGTTGTACGCAACTGCTGAGCCTGAAGAACGTTATCGCTACTGCTCTACGACTGCCACAAAACGAAAAGTTGTCGAGGCGCTAGTTGAACGTCATGCTACCGATCAAGTATTAGTAATCGGCCAATACATTTCACAGCTTGATGAACTCTCTGAGGTGCTCGGAGTCCCATTGATTAAAGGTGATACTCCCGTTAAAGAGCGCGAAAGGTTATTTGGACTATTTCGTACTGGTGAAATTAAATGTTTAGTTGTATCTAAGGTAGCTAACTTCTCTATTGACTTACCAGATGCCACAATTGCGATTCAAGTTTCGGGTGCTTTTGGTTCGCGCCAAGAAGAGGCTCAACGGTTAGGCCGTATCTTGCGGCCAAAGTCAGATGGCCGTGGTGCGATATTTTATTCAGTCGTTTCGCGCGATACGGTAGATCAAGACTTTGCGCAGAATCGCCAACGGTTCCTAGCTGAGCAAGGTTATTCGTATCGAATTATTGATGCTGACGATGTTTTTCAAGGGAAGATCTAAAGCGTTCTAGATCAACTCGGAAAATATCATGGTGTATTCCATCGATATGGGTAACCGGAACTTCTTCGCCATACTTGCTAGTTAGTTCATCATCGCCATCAATAAAGATCTTCTCGATCTCGAAATCTAACGTGGCTTTAACTGATTCCAAACTCTCAATGGCTACGTCACAAAGATGACAATTCTTTCTTGAGTAAACCGTTACCACTGTCACTTTTTCTTACCTCGGTTTTTGGTAATCGCACGGTCAATAAGTTCTTGCGCAATTAAAGTTGCATCATTCTTCGCGCGGTATGCATTCTTTTCAAGATCTTTTAGAACCGCTTCGGCAGTGGTCTTGGTAACCGTGGCAACCATGGGACCATATTTCTTGGCAAATAATGAATGGGCAACTTCGCCAATTGCGCGAGCTAAATCTTCACGAGCTTCATCTAACGTTGGTTCGGGGCGAGAATTTCCAACTGAATTCTGCATAGAAATCGCAGGTTCTTGGCGCAGCCGATTTAGTACTTCGGAGTATTCCGAAAGGTCGTTTTCACGGGAAACTTTAGGCTGGGCGGTCATAGGGCAATCATCTCACCCTGATAGCGTTGCGCAATATGTGGGGCAGATCCAGTACAAAGAGAGCGAAAATAAGCATCGCTCTGTTCTCGGCTGCGCTTATCTCAACTTCCCTGCTCGCTCCAACTGCACAAGCTCAAGTCCGAGTTCGGCCCGCAAATGTATGGGGCCACACATACGCCGGAACCTCAGCACCTGAAGCTAATGTAACCACATCAAAAAGTTTGCCTTCAGCAAATTTAGAGAAAACCTCGAAGTTTGCTATCACTTACAACTCATTTCCAATTTGGGCACGTGCTGAAGTGCAAGCCGCGCTTAATACCTGGGCAGAAAATTTCAAATCATCTACTGAAATCACAGTCAACGCGACTTGGGGAAGAAGCGCAAATAGTGATGTTCTTGGAAGTGCTAGGCCTGGTAGTTATTTCGCTGGATTTGTCGGTGCCCCTGATTCAACTCTTTGGTATCCATCAGCACTTGCTAACGCGCTGGCTGGCAAAGATTTAGATCGCGACAATGCTGAAATAATTATTCAAGTTAATTCATTGGCTAATTGGAATCAGCGAGGTGATGATAAGCCTCGTAGTACTGAATACGATCTGGAATCGGTAATCTTGCATGAAGTTGCTCATGGTTTAGGTTTCTTGTCTAACGATGTGTATGACAAATTTTTTGGATACGGCAGCATCGATCAACCAACTCCATTTGATGCCTACATTCAAACTCCTGATGGTCGTCGTTTAGCTGATATGCCAACTCCATCTTTAGAGTTAGGAAAAGTTCTAACCGAACCTCTCTACTGGATTGGTGAAAACGGAAAACGTTTTAACGGCGGCGAAAAGATTAAGATGTATACACCAGCAGTTTATGAGCCTGGTTCATCGGTTAGTCACTTGGATGAAGTCACTTTTTCCAAGAGTGGTCTGGATGCGGTTATGACTCCAAATCTGGATGCCGGCGAAGTTTTCCACCAGCCTGGGCCACTTTTGTTAGCCATGATGGAAGATATGCGCGTAAAACCACCGGTTGGTCTCGCGGTCAGTGCTCCTGACTCGCCACGAAATGTAGAAGCCCTAATTAGTAATCAGAGCGCGATTATTACCTTCGATCCACCAGCTAACGCCCGTGCAGCGCAGGTAACTGCGTACACAGTTAAGAACTTAAAAACCTCGTTAACAGTTACTGGTACATCTAGTCCAATAATCGTAACTGGCCTTAGAAATGGCACAGCATATTCATTTGCTGTCACTGCTCAAAATTCATTAGGTGCCTCAGCTGAGGCAGTGACTAAATCAATAATTCCTCAAGCCGGTTGGAAAACTATTCCCGTTGATTTAACTACTGATGGCCGCGACATAGCTTCCACAACTTTTAATGGCAAGCCAATAATTGTTTTCACTGATGCAGTTAAAGGCTCATTAAGGATTGCAACTTGGAATGGCCTAGCTTGGATGAAAACGACCGTTGATGGCGCTGGAGGCAGTGCTAGACGAACCAAGAATAAAATTGCTGGGCATATCTCGCTCTGTACTTCAGGGACCGGTACAAATCAGAAGCTACATATTTTTTATCCCGATGCAGTAGATCGAGATCTGCGTTATGCCCAATATGATGGCAAGGCCTTTATTTTCGAAATCGTCGATGGAAATGGCCCTGTGGTTCAAAATTATGAAATTGCCGATCGAGTACGCACAGCTAGCGATGTAAGTGTTTCGAATGCATGCGCAATTACGCCTTCTGGAGTCTCGGTTTTCTATCGAGACGAGAGTCAGGGAATTTTGCTTGGCGCAACCAAGCGGATAAATACCACAAAATGGATTTATGAATTAATTGATGGTGACCGTAAAACTGATGATCGAAGTACTGGCGATGTTGCGTTTCATTTAGCTGCATATGTGGCAAAGTCGACTACGCACATAATTTACGACTCGGTACTAGTAATTAATCAAAAGCGTGAGATCACTTCAGGCGAGGTCAGATATGCATCTCGCACCGGGGTATCTCCAAATAGTTGGAGCTATAAAACACTGGATCAAGCCGAAAATGGAGTGCCGGTAGCTGGTTTTGATGTAGCGATTGCGCCTGAAAAAGCTGGTATTAGAATGGTTTGGATCGCAGCTAGCGCAAGTTCGGCAACCGTACCAAACCTAATAAAAAGTACCTTTGTTGGAAATCCTAAGAAAATTACTACGGCAACTACTGACGGTTTTGGAACTCCGGGTGCTTCCATAACTTTAGAAAATGGTGAGCTTGTTTTCAATTGTGAATCGCGCCTATGCTCAATGAATTTAGCTCAGGCCAATAACACAATTCGCTTAGTGTCTTCAATCCAAACGAAAGAACCAGGTCGCGGTGTTTTTGTAATTATTAATAAGAAAAGATTCCTGCTGGCGTCAATAGATCGCCGAATTGCGTTTCTAGCTGCTTAACTACTTGATGCCCAAGCTGTAGATAGCTTCTCCAGTATAAATACAGAGACCAAAAGACTTACTAAATCCCACTGCAATCGGTTGACCTAAGAAAGAGTTGGTTGCAATTACTTTTCCATTCTTATCGAATGTAACCAGTGTTCCAGAACCTTTATTTTCATAAGCGGCAAAGGATGTGAAGTTGGAGCTATTAGCAACAACTGCGCTTGAAGTTGCTTTATACCTTACTGTCCAGGTTGGTTTCAAATTTGTTCCAAATTTAGTAATCGTAGCGAGGGAAGCAGGTTTACTTTTCAAGTAGCCCCCGAGTAAGAGTGAAGAGGTAGCGCTTCCCCAATTTCGGGTAGCTCCTTTTTCGCCACTTCTTAGAGACTGCACGATTTTTGGTGTGGCATCAACTTTTACGATTATGCCATCACGCACACCGATTGCTTTATTTGCCAAAAATAATTCCGTACTGCTGCCAAGCAAAATACTGCTGCCATCATTGTTTCGAATCACTTTGTCTAAAGTGGTAGTTGTTTTTCCAACCCTTAATGGTTTGCCAAATTTTCCAACTAAATCCGATGTGACAAACAGCGACCCAGCGGACTGCCAAGCCACGAGTGAGATTCCGCTCTTGTTAATACTTAATGAAGTTGGCAGTACTGGAGCAGTAAGTGGTAATTGATATTTACCTGCTCCGGTTCCGGCGGTGGTAACTTTCCAAAGAGTTAAATTGTTTAGATCAGGGCGTATTGCCCCTTCATCACCAATTACCACGCCTTCTGGGTTAGCTGCTGTTGGCGAAGGATTTACAGCACCTGGAATCGCAATTGGCGCAGCAGAAGCACCTGCCAACCAAATATCTCCGCTGGCATCAAGTGCGCCGGCTGAAATTGTGAAGGAAGTTAAGTCTGAAAAACTATGCAGCCATTTCTGCGAACCATCTTTATTGAGCGCAGTTACATATCCCCCGGTTGGTGTATTTCCAAATAGATAGATTGCGCCATCGCCAACTAACATTCCAGCAATATCTTGATCCATTGGTATTGCTTTTACGACAGTTAGCGGAGTCACTGGGGCAGCTATTAGCGGAGCAGCAGAAAATGAGAGTATGACGCTGAGAACTAACGCAATTTTTCGAAACATTTAAGCTAATTCGATCGAACGATCACGAGCTGCCTTCATTGACTTTGCTACCAACTTTTTTAGATCGCCATCGCTAAAAGAATTAAGTGCAGCCGCAGTGGTGCCATTAGGGCTAGTTACATTTTCCCGAAGTTCGGTTGCGGTCTTGCCGCTTTCAACCAATAACTTAGCTGCGCCAACTAAAGTTTGAACCGTCAGCTGTGTAGCCACCTCTGTACTTAGACCAAGTTCTTTAGCGCCAGCAACCATGGCTTCAACAAAGGCGAAGAAATAGGCAGGTCCAGAGCCACTTGTCGCAGTTACTGCGTCTTGTAGATCCTCAGAAACTTCAACAACTTGGCCGGACTTGGCTAGAAATCCAGCTACAAATTCACGCTGTGCTGGTGTGACACCGTTACCAAGAGAGATTGCAGCCATACCTGCCCCAACCATCGTTGCCGTATTTGGCATAACTCTTATGACCGAGTTTGGTTTTCCTAAGTTACTGCTTATGAAATCTATCTTTTTGCCCGCTGCAAAACTAACTACAACTGCGGCCGGATTAATCGCAGATCCAATTTCGGCCAAAACTGCTGCCATATCTTGCGGCTTTACAACTAAAAGAACTGCGTCAGCATCGCGCACGCTATCGGCAATTTCGGTAATCGAAATTCCGTATCGGCTAGTTAGTTCTATTGCACGTTCTGCCCGCTTCTCGCAAACCGCAATATTGGTAGGGGTTTCACCATAAGCAATCAGGCCAGCGATTAACGCCTCACCCATATTTCCAGCACCGATTACCGCAGTTTTCATCTCGCAATCGTACCTGTTCGCGATGTGCGCTTTTTGGTAATTACGCATAGGCTCAACCTCTATGTCCGAAGTTAAAGCAGGTTTTGCGCGCGATTGGGTCGAGTTTATTGACCCAAACGATGACGAAGAGATCTTTAAGTGTGATCTCACTTGGTTAACTTCGCACTGGACCTGTATTTACGGCGATGGTTGTAAAGGTGTTTTTGCCGATCGTCCAAATGATGGCTGCTGCACAGAAGGCGCAATGTATTCCGATGCCGAAGATGAAGCTCGCACCCAACGCGCGGCAGCATTACTAACGCGCGATATGTGGCAGTACTTCGATATCGCACAACCCAAAAAACCGGGTGACTTACTTCAAATTTCTGAGAGCGATGAAGATAATGAACGCAAGACTCGGGTCGTTGAAGAATCTTGCGTTTTCTTAAACCGGAAAGGTCACGAAGCGCCTGGATACACGGGATCTTTTGGTTGCGTACTTCATCATCTTGCGCAAAAAGAAAATAAACATTTTGTTGATACTAAGCCTGATGTTTGTTGGCAATTGCCGATGCGTCGTTCTTTTGAGACACGTGAAGTTGGTGAGCGAACTTATTCCGTTACAGTGATGGGCGAATACGAACGCCTGGCCTGGGGCGATGGCGGTGAAGATTTTGATTGGTACTGCACAAGTAATTCTGACGCCCACGTCGGAACTCAACCGGTTTACATTTCTAATCGCGCGGAGTTAGTTGCATTGATGGGACAGCCTGCTTACGACATTCTGGCCAAGCTCTGCGATGCGCGCGTCGAAGGAATTAGAGCAGCACAAGCACGTTCGCTTCCACTATTCGTTATACAACATCCAGCAACTCTGCAGGCGCAGAAAGAAAAAAGTCAGTCCTAGCATCTAGGGTTTAGTTATGGCCAAAGTAGAGAAAGACCCTTTCAAGTGCAGCGAATGCGGCTGGACATCACAGAAATGGGTAGGTCGCTGCGGTGAATGTCAGGCTTGGGGCAGTGTTGAAGAGATTGCAGCGCCTAAGAAGTTATCGCTAGTTGCTGGTCGAGTAACTCATTCCGCAACTCCTATCGGTGATGTTGATTTATCTGCCGCAAGCGCCAAACCAACTGGGGTCTCTGAACTCGATCGCGTACTAGGTGGTGGCTTAGTTCCAGGGGCCGCAATTTTATTAGCGGGCGAACCAGGTGTCGGAAAATCAACACTCTTGCTTTCGGTTGCAGCGCAAACTGCAAAAAATAATATCCCTGCGCTCTACATAAGTGGTGAAGAATCAGCTTCACAGGTTCGCTTACGCGCCGAACGTATTAACGCCATTGATCCAAAGTTATGGCTGGCATCTGAAACTGATTTGGGCGCCGTGATCACACATATCGATGAGGTAAAGCCACAACTTTTGATAATCGATTCAATTCAAACTATTGGGTCTAGCGCTGCCGATGGTGCACCAGGTGGCGTAACGCAAGTGCGCGAAGTTGCTGGCGCGCTAATACGTATTTGTAAGGATCGCGATATTACTCTGCTTCTAGTTGGACACGTAACCAAAGATGGTTCAATTGCTGGCCCTCGTATGCTCGAACATATTGTTGATGTGGTTTTACAGTTCGAAGGTGAACGTCATTCCCGGTTACGTTTAATTCGTGCCATTAAAAATAGATTTGGCGCTAGCGATGAAGTTGGTTGTTTTGATTTAAGCGATACTGGCATCGAAAGCGTTTTAGACCCAACTGGTCTTTTCACATCTCGTCATGCCGAACCAGTTCCTGGCACATGTGTAACAGTTACTCTCGAAGGTCGCCGGCCGCTTTTAGCTGAAATTCAAGCGCTAGTTTCGCAAGGACGCGAAAATGATTTCGGAAATGCTCGCCGGGTGACAAGCGGGCTTGATTCAGCTCGAACTTCGATGACTTTGGCCGTTCTTGAACTTCGAGCTAATGTGCGAATAGGTGGTCGCGATGTTTACGCTGCCACGGTAGGTGGCATGAAAATGTCCGAACCAGCTGCTGATTTAGCGTTAGCTCTAGCTGTGGCATCTGCTGCTAAAGCTCTTGCTTTACCCGCTGATTTAGTTGCGATTGGCGAGGTCGGGCTTGCTGGTGAAATCCGCAAAGTAAGTGGCGTATCGCGCCGTCTAGCCGAAGCGCACCGGTTAGGTTTCAAGCGGGCGTTGGTGCCAGTTGGTTCCGACGTAAAGATTGCCGGTATGGAAATTTACGAAGTTTCTAGGTTAGATCAAGCGCTACAGCGCGTAAAAATTGCGGAATAAGTAAAAATCTACAACTAGATCTGATTCGCAATACCGCAAAACTAAATTCACGAACTTAAGCGGGACTTTCTTATTCTTGACCTGACTACCACAAAGCCATAAGTTTGCTAAGTGATCATCTCTGCTGCCAATGTTCTTATCGATCAAGAACTTAAGAAATAGGCATGGCTTGAGATCGAAGATGGCGTCGCCAGATTAGCTTCAAACGGAGAGATCACATCAATCAAATGTTAATTCGCCCAGCCACCAAAGCCGACTTGCCCGCAATCATGGCGTTGATTCATGATCTTGCCCTATATGAAAAAGCCCCCGATGAAGTTAAAACTAATGAGGCCGAAATTGGCGCAGCACTCTTTGCCGCTGAACCAAAAGTTTTCTGCTCAATTGCCGACCTTGATGGCGAAGTAATTGGTATAGCGATTTGGTTCTTAAACTTTTCTACTTGGCAGGGCAAACACGGCATCTATCTCGAAGATCTATTTATTAAACCTGAATACCGTGGAAATGGTTATGGCTTAGCGATGCTCAAGCACTTAGCTGCGATCTGTAATGAACGCGGTTATGGTCGTTTCCAATGGTGGGTTCTCGATTGGAATTCGCCAGCAATTGAGTTCTATAAATCGCAAGGCGCAATTGCCATGGATGAATGGACCGTTTACCGCGTAAGTGGCGATGCCCTAAAAAAGCTGGGTAACTAGAAGTTAGGCAGTAGGTGTTTGTGCTAAATCTTCTGGTGAGTCCGGTGTTATCGCTTTTGGCGAACCAGTGAAAGTGAATTTCGCATCAGAGCCTTCGCCTTCAACATCAACCACAATAATTTCGCCCGCTCTTAATTCGCTGAACAAGATGCGCTCTGAGAGTGAATCTTCGATTTCGCGCTGAATTGTGCGGCGTAATGGACGTGCGCCAAGTAATGGGTCGTAACCGCGAGCAGCAAGTAAGTCCTTAGCTGATTGGGTTAATTCGATACCCATATCTTTTGCCTTTAGACGATCATCAAGGGAAGCAATCATTAGATCAACGATCTGAATGATTTCATCCTTATGTAGTTGATGGAATACCACAATGTCATCAATACGGTTTAGGAACTCTGGGCGGAAGTGTGACTTAAGTTCATCGCCAACCTTTGCCTTCATGCGCTCGTAATTTGAGAGCTCATCAGATGAGTTCGCAAAACCAAGTCCGGCACCTTTAGAAATATCTTTTGTACCTAGGTTGGTAGTCATGATGATGACCGTATTCTTGAAATCGACTACGCGTCCTTGTGAGTCAGTTAAGCGACCATCCTCAAGAACCTGCAGTAGCGAGTTAAAGATATCTGGGTGCGCTTTTTCGATTTCATCGAATAGCACTACCGAGAATGGGCGACGACGTACTTTCTCAGTTAGCTGACCACCTTCGTCGTAGCCAACATATCCTGGAGGCGCACCGAACAAACGTGAAGCTGTATGGCGCTCGGAGTACTCAGACATATCAAGTTGAATCAGCGCGTCTGCATCACCAAATAAGAATGAAGCCAGAGTGCGGGAAAGTTCAGTCTTACCGACACCTGATGGACCAGCGAAAATAAATGAACCACCCGGGCGCTTTGGATCTTTAAGACCCGCGCGAGTACGACGAATCGCTTGTGAAAGCGCTTTAATCGCTTGATCTTGACCGATTACGCGCTTGTGCAGTTCATCTTCCATGCGCAGCAAGCGAGCAGTTTCTTCTTCAGTTAACTTAAATACTGGAATACCAGTTGCGATAGATAGAACCTGTGCGATGAGTTCTTCATCAACTTCAGTCACCTTATCGAGATCTGTTGCTTTCCAATTTTTTTCGGCTTCAGCTTTTTCAGTAGAAAGATTTTTCTCGAGATCGCGGAAGGATGCTGCCTTTTCAAAATCTTGACCATCAATTGCTGACTCTTTATCTTTACGTGCAGCAGCGATCTTGTCATCAAATTCACGAAGCTCAGCAGGTGCGGTCATACGCTTAATTCGCAGACGTGAACCAGCTTCATCAATTAAATCAATTGCCTTATCTGGCAAGAAGCGATCAGAAACATATCGATCAGCCATATTTGCAGCAGCTGCTAGAGCGCCGTCTGTAATTGAGACTCGGTGATGAGTTTCGTAGCGATCGCGCAGGCCTTTAAGAATTTCAATGGTGTGAGCCACTGATGGTTCTTTAACTTGAATTGGCTGGAAGCGACGTTCTAGCGCTGCATCTTTTTCAAGGTGCTTGCGATATTCATCAAGCGTAGTTGCACCAATTGTCTGGAGCTCGCCACGAGCAAGCATTGGCTTTAAAATACTAGCTGCATCAATAGCGCCTTCAGCTGCACCAGCGCCAACCAAGGTATGAATTTCATCGATGAAGAGAATGATGTCACCACGAGTTTTTATCTCTTTAAGTACTTTCTTTAAGCGCTCTTCGAAATCACCGCGGTAACGAGAGCCGGCAACCAGTGCGCCTAAATCAAGTGAGTAAAGCTGCTTATCCTTAAGGGTTTCAGGCACATCGTTCTTAACAATTGCTTGTGCCAAGCCTTCGACAACGGCAGTCTTACCAACACCTGGCTCGCCAATTAAGACTGGGTTATTTTTAGTACGACGAGAGAGAACCTGCATAACGCGTTCAATCTCTAGCTCGCGACCGATTACTGGATCAAGTTTTCCTTCGCGGGCTGCTTGAGTTAAGTTGCGACCGAATTGATCAAGTACTAATGAAGTCGACGGGGTTCCTTCAGCTGGACCATTTGAAGCAACTGCTTCTTTCCCTTGGTAACCAGAAAGTAATTGAATAACTTGTTGGCGAACGCGATTTAAATCAGCGCCGAGTTTTACTAATACTTGTGCAGCTACGCCTTCGCCTTCGCGAATTAGGCCAAGCAAAATATGTTCGGTACCGATGTAGTTGTGTCCAAGTTGCAACGCTTCGCGAAGAGAAAGTTCTAGAACTTTCTTGGCACGTGGCGTAAATGGAATGTGTCCACTTGGCGCTTGCTGACCTTGCCCAATAATTTCTTCAACTTGTGCGCGCACGGCTTCAAGTGAAATGCCCATGCCTTCCATCGCTTTAGCAGCGACGCCTTCGCCTTCATGAATCAGGCCAAGCAGAATGTGCTCGGTGCCGATGTAGTTGTGATTGAGCATGCGTGCTTCTTCTTGGGCTAGAACAACAACCCGGCGGGCACGGTC
>CAMCXZ010000008.1 GCA_945883725.1 Bifidobacterium breve
GCTTCTGAACCATTTAGCCGCGAGAAAGTTATCGCCGGCGTATCAAAGGCCTGCCAAGGCCGCCCAGTAAATAACGATGATCTTGCTCTGCTAGCGATGCGGGTTGAAGAAACCTTGCGCGCTACTGGTCAAGCCGAAATCGAAGCTCAAGAAGTTGGTTTAGCTATTTTGGCGCCACTCCGCGAACTCGATGAGGTTGCCTACTTACGGTTTGCCTCGGTATACCGTAGTTTTTCCTCCCTTGAAGATTTTGAAGGTGAGATCGCACTTCTCCGCGCGGCTCCTTCAACCCCAGCTTCAAATAATTCCCTAATAAAAAGTACAACCGCAGTTACTTCCTCCGGGAAATAACTGCACCTTCCCGCACGGCAAAAAACTAAATAACAACTTAATAGCACTAAAAGCATTATAAATCAGGGCTCATAGCGATCACTTCGATCCAGCAGAACTGATTTTTAAAAAACGACGCGAAATAAGAAAATGGAGATTCACATGTCAGATACGGTTATCAACCGAGTAGCAGCGAAAGTAAAGCCTGGGAAGGGCCTAACTATCGAACGCATTTACACCACCGAAGGCACGCACCCTTATGACCAAGTCACCTGGGAGCGCCGCGATGTGGTCCAGACCAACTGGAAAACTGGCGAAACAGTATTTGAACAACGTGGCGTTGAATACGCTGACTTCTGGTCAGTTAACGCGTCAATGATTGTTACAACAAAGTATTTCCGTGGCGCAGTTGGTCACGAAAACCGTGAATGGTCCTTGAAACAGGTAATCGATCGCGTCGTTCTTACCTATACCAAGGCCGGAAAAGAAAACGGTTATTTCAACACTGATAAAGATGCTGAGATTTTCGAGCACGAACTTACCTATATGTTGCTACACCAGGTCTTTAGCTTTAACTCTCCAGTCTGGTTTAACGTAGGCACAAACGCTCCACAGCAAGTATCAGCTTGTTTCATTTTGTCAGTAGATGACACCATGGATTCAATTCTTAACTGGTACCGCGAAGAAGGAATGATCTTCAAGGGCGGTTCAGGTGCTGGTCTAAACCTTTCACGTATTCGTTCATCAAAGGAACTTCTAAAGTCAGGTGGCACAGCCTCTGGCCCAGTTTCATTTATGCGCGGTGCTGATGCATCTGCCGGAACAATCAAGTCAGGTGGCGCAACACGTCGCGCGGCCAAGATGGTTGTTCTAGATGTTGATCATCCAGATATCGAAGAATTCATTGAGACCAAGGTTGCTGAAGAAGACAAGATTCGCGCACTACGCGATGCTGGCTTCGACATGGATCTCGGTGGCAAGGACATCATCAGCGTTCAATATCAGAATGCAAATAACTCAGTTCGTGTTAGCGATGATTTCATGCGCGCATACGAAAACGGTACTGAGTTCGGTCTAAAGGCTCGCTCAACTGGTGAAATTATTGAAACCGTTGATGCACGCGCGCTATTCCGCAAGATGGCCGAAGCTGCATGGGCATGTGCTGATCCAGGAATTCAATATGACGACACCATCAATGATTGGCACACCAATCCTGAGACTGGTCGCATCAACGCATCAAACCCATGTTCTGAATACATGTCACTAGATAACTCATCTTGTAACTTGGCATCTCTTAACTTGATGAAATTCCTAAAGGCCGATGGTTCATTTGATGCGAAGACATTTGCTCGCGCAGCTGAAGTAATCATCACTGCTATGGATATCTCAATCTGTTTCGCAGATTTCCCAACACAAGCAATCGGTGACACAACTCGTGCCTACCGTCAGCTTGGAATCGGATACGCAAACCTTGGTGCACTCCTTATGGCATCAGGTCTTGCTTATGACTCCGAAGGCGGCCGAGCCCTTGCTGGTGCGATCACATCACTTATGTCAGGTGTTACCTACAAGCGCTCAGCTGAACTAGCTGGCATTGTTGGTGCATACGACGGTTTCGCGCAGAATGCTAAGCCACATGCTCGTGTAATGCGCAAGCACGCAAGCGCATCATCATCGGCTAAGTCAATGACAACACTTGATAAAGATGTCTGGGCTGAAGCAAACAAGGCTTGGGATGCATGTCTTTCAACAGGAGACAAAAATGGCTGGCGTAACGCACAGATTTCTGTGCTTGCACCAACTGGCACCATCGGCCTAATGATGGATTGCGATACAACCGGTATCGAACCTGACTTCTCACTAGTTAAGTTCAAGAAGCTAGTTGGCGGCGGTTCAATGCAGATCGTTAACCAGACTGTGCCAGCTGCGCTAAAGAAGCTTGGTTATGCCGATGAAACAATCGAAGCAATCGTTGAATTCATTGCGAACAACGGACACGTTATCGATGCTCCTGGCCTAAAGCTTGAGCACTACGACGTATTCGATTGCGCACTAGGTGCACGTTCAATCGCGCCAATGGGCCACGTTCGCATGATGGCTGCTTGCCAGCCATTCCTATCAGGTGCGATCTCAAAGACCGTTAACCTGCCAGAAGATGCAACTGTTGAAGAAGTTGAAGAGGTTTACTACGAAAGTTGGAAACTAGGCATCAAGGCGTTGGCTGTTTATCGCGATAACTGCAAAGTTGGTCAACCGTTATCTGATGGCAAGGCAAAGAAGAAGGATGTTGAAGTAGAAGCTGTGGCACCTGCCGCTGCAACACGTAAGCGCCTTCCAAAGTCTCGTCCATCTACAACAACATCATTCGCAGTCGGTGGCGCTGAGGGTTACATGACCTCAGGTGCTTACGCTGATGGCGCACTTGGCGAAGTATTCCTAAAGCTAGGCAAGCAAGGTTCAACTCTTGCCGGTGTAATGGATGCCTTCTCAATCGCAGTATCAATTGGCCTTCAGTACGGCGTCCCGCTAGAGACCTTCGTAGAGAAGTTCACTAACTTGCGCTTCGAGCCAGCTGGTATGACCGATGATCAAGATATTCGTATGGCGCAATCAATGATGGATTACATCTTCCGTCGTCTAGCACTTGATTACTTGCCATTTGATACACGTAGCGCAATGGGTCTCTACACATCAGCAGAGCGCACACGTGCTCTAGAAACTGGTGAATACTCACCTGATGTCGCAGCTGTAACTGAGACCTTGTCTCAATCAGCTGCCCCTGCAGCTGCTCCAGTAGCGGCCAAGGTTCAAGATGTGAAGATTGAAGAAGCACCACGCACATATAACTCTTCAACTGAACTAATGGAAGCAATTACAGGTGTGGCATCCGATGCTCCACTATGTATGACTTGCGGCGTGAAGATGCGTGCCTCAGGTGCGTGCTACGTATGCGAAGGCTGCGGCAACACCTCAGGCTGTAGCTAATAAGGTTGATTTAGCGGCTGGTGTCAGGCGGGCAAAACGCCCATCTGACACCAGCTCTAAATAACGAGTTTAGGGTTGAAATACCTATAAACTATCTCTCATATTAAAGAAACTACCTTCGCGGGTTATCCGGTTCGCGGGGGTTTTTCTTTGCCCAAAAATTGCCTAGCTATACGTAGCCGCTGAGCATGGGCGAGGGATTGCCCGAGAAATACTTCAGGACACTCTGGGGTTGATGCTGGGGATTTTCTTAATAGAGGGTCACTCTTATAACTATGAATATTTCATTTCAAGTAAATAACCGACAACTACTATGGGCCGCATTTCTATTGCTCATTCCAGATACTTTCTTCTGGTACGCAACGCTAGGTTCATCATGGTCTAACCCTGCAGAATCCTTTAGTTTTCTAAGTTCAGATACTTATCTGGCGGCTAGTGCGGTTGTCTATTTACTGCTCTTTTTCACACTATTTGTTAAAGGCGATCGAGTCTGGAAACCATATTTCATGGTCTTGGCAACCTTTATGGGTATTTATCGCTACCTATCTACAGCAGATACTTGGAATAAGGAAGGCACTTCTGGAAAGACGATTCTAAATAATTTATTCGTTAAGTTTGATGATCAGCTTCCATTGCAGTTGTTATCAACCATCGCAATGATCATCATTATCGGCCTTTCGATTAATGAGTTCAAGAAAGTTAGTTCAATAACCAAATCCCTTTGGAATCGTGCTTTCAGAGCATCTGAATTTTCGGCAAAAACGATTTTGGGAACTCTGATCTATTTGGTGGCCATATTAAGCCTCTATGTCACAGAGTTTTTAACCCTTAAAAGCGATGCTGCTTCTCGCGCTCAACAGTATTTCGATGCCGGATTTCAATGGACACTGGCATTTGGCTGGATCTTTGGGATCTTGATGATCTTGATAAACGTAATTGTCTTGACGGTGCTTGCCATATTCTTCTTCACAACAGTTCATATCTGGTGGAAAGAGCTAGTTCTACTCTGGCAAGCCCTGAAAGATTTCCGGGTTAATAAATATATAACCCGATTAATCACTGGCTACATCTACACCTACTTCTTTATCGGAACCGTGATAATCATGGCTCTAGCTACACCTATCGCGACCTTTGGCATCTATGGCGCAACTTATGGAACTGAGATAAAGCCAATCTTGGCCGTATTTATTTTGGTAGGCATGCTCATAGGAATTTTCGTAGCGATGGCGATCTTGTTGGCAATTCGCTTATTGGTAGAAGTTTCAGTGGCGCTAATCCATATCGCCCAAAACACGAGCAGGTAAGAATCTTTAAGCTGCCCAGAATCAGTCAAATCTGGGCAGCGGCTGAATATGGGGCCGAACTGCCGGCCAAAGCGTTGTAATTTCGTTACCTAAAATATTCTAAAAAGTACTGACATTCTCAATTTGGGGGAGTAACTTCACCGTCAGAACTGTAAACGATTACAGTTTGAGCATAGGGGAGTCCCAAGTGGCCAATATTGAGGCGGTAGCCAAGCAGGCTGGCGTTTCTGTGGCCTCGGTCTCCCGCGTAATCAATGGCACTGCAGCTCGCGCAGATACTGAAGCGCGAGTGCGCAAAGCAATTGCCGAACTTGATTACCAACCTAACTCGGCAGCGCGTGCACTTAAGGTGCGCCAATCAGAACAGATCTGTTTATCTTTCGATGATCTTGCAAACCCGGCATATATCGCGATGACCCGCGGTGTTGGGCGCGAATTAAGTGCCACGAAATATCGCTTGATTTTATCTTCAGCATTTTCTAGCGTTGAAGAGATTGTTAAACACTTACAAACTATGGGCCGTGGCTTTGCCGATGGCTTAATCATTTCGCCGATCTATAGCGATGAGCGAATCACTAAATTAATCGCCGTCCTTCAAATGCCAGTTGTTTTAGTTGGAACTCTGCCTGATGGGCTCGATGTTGATAACGTGCGCGTAGATTCAAGTGCGGGTATTGCTTTGGCGATTGAACATTTAGTTGAAACCGGCCGCACCAAAATTGGTTTGATCAACGGTCCGCTAAATACTAAGCCAGGTATTCGTCGTAAGGCAGCTTTTGAAAAAGCGATCAAGGCAGCTGGATTTAAATTTGATAAAGCAAGTGTTATTCAAGCCAATACTTTCTCACCTGAAGCAGGTTACTTTGCTTTCTCAGAAATCGATGACTTTTCAAAATTTGATGCTTTTGTTTGCGCAAACGATCAGCTGGCTGCAGGTGCGATGAAGTTTGCATCCGAAAACGGTATTTCGATTCCTGGCGATATTGCAATCGTTGGTATCGATAACACCGACATGGCTTCACTTCTGCACCCAACTCTTACTAGCGTTGATTTAAAGGCCGAAGAGCGTGGCGAGATTGCTGCCCAGTTAATGCTTGACCGCTTAGCTAATCCTGATCGTGCTTCAAAGCAGATCACCGTTGAACCCAAATTGGTAATTAGAGAATCAACGACAAAGAAATGAGCAGCGTGAGCACCAAAGAAGTTAAGTTAAAGAAGGCTAAGAAATCTAAGAAGGCCAAGTTGTATAACCGGGGCGCCTGGATCTATGCCATGCCTGCTTTTATTCCACTAGTACTGCTTAGTGTTGTGCCGCTATCGCAAGCGGTCTGGACTGCTTTTACCGATTCAGTTGCTGGCTTTGATGTGAAAGTTTCATTCATTGGTTTTGAGAACTTTCGTCGCTTAGCTGGCGATACTTTGTTCTGGCAATCATTTAAAATCGGAATTATCTGGGCAGTATCAGTAACTTTCTTAGCGCTATTTCTTGGCTTTGGTTTAGCACTTTTACTAAATCAAAAGCTCCGCTTCCTAGGCTTAATGCGCGTGCTTTCACTTGTCCCGTGGGCGATGCCGCCGGTAGTGGTGGCAATTATGTGGAGCTTGTTGTTGCGTCCGCAGAGTGGCCCAATTGTTGATTTATTTACAGCCCTTCATATCCCAGGAGCTCAGACAGATTGGTTAGGCGATTTCAACACTGCGCTACCAACAGTTATTTTGATCGGCGCCTGGGTTGGCATGCCAGTGATTACCGTTTCAATTTTGGCTGCGCTGCAAGGTATTCCAACTGAAATGGTCGAAGCCGCGATTATCGATGGTGCAAATGCCTGGAAACGTTTTAGATATATAACTTTGCCAGCTATCAGAGCAATTACTTCGGCTTTGATTGCGCTAAATATTATCTGGAACTTTAGTTCCTTCGGTCTCGTTTTCGTATTGACGGCAGGTGGTCCGGGCGGCAAAACCTTTGTGCCGGCGCTCTTTGCATATAACGAAGCATTTAAATATGGAAACTTCGGCTATGCCGCATCAATGGGTGTTGTTATGGCACTTGCGATTGTGGGCATGCTTTCCATCTACTTACGAGCTACGAAGAAGGAGGATACCCAGCGATGAGTACCGCTTCTAAGCAGCTTCCTGCTATTCCGGTTGAAAAGAAAAAGCGCAAGTACTACTTGATCCCTACCTATATTGCTGTGGTCTTCTATGTGCTCTTTCTGGGCTTCCCATTTATCTGGATGTTTAGCACCTCGCTAAAAACCCCATATGAGTTGCTGCAACTACATCCATCATTGATTCCTGATGGTTTCTATTGGCAGAACTACATCGACATTATTGAAAAGCGCGGGTTGATTAACTCAGCTAAAAACAGCTTTATAATTGCGCTGTTAACTGCAGCTCTGACCACTGTCTTTACGGTGCCAGCAGCATATGCAATTGCTCGTCTGCGTAAGGTGTTCTCCGGTGTTGCTACTGCTTGGATTTTAATTAGCCAAGTTTTCCCAGTATCCCTAGTGATAATTCCGCTCTTCATGGCGGTTCGTCGTATTGGCTTGCTAGATACGATTTGGGGTTTGGTGCTGGTTTATTTGGTAGCTAGCTTGCCGTTCGCGCTCTGGATGTTAAAAGGTTACGTTTCTTCAATTCCAGTAGATCTTGAAGAAGCTGGCGCCATGGATGGAGCATCTTCATTCCAGATCTTGGTCCGAATAGTTTTCCCACTGCTAGTTCCTGGCATTGTGGCAACTGCGCTCTTTACTTTCCTTAATTCCTGGAATGAGTTCTTCTTTGCACTTGTGCTAATTCAATCACCTGAAAATGAAACGCTGCCACTTACCTTGGCGCGCTTTATGGGTTCTGAAGGTCAAGTATTACTTGGCCCATTAGCAGCTGGTGCTTTCTTAGCCACGATCCCTTCATTGGTGATCTTCGGTGTCATGCAACGCAAACTTGCTAGCGGCTTATTAGCCGGTGCCGTTAAAGGATAAGGGGGTCGGATAAAAGCTACAGCGAGAAAGGTTTATCGCGAATTTTTAATAATTCGTTTTGAACCGGATGATCAAGTCAGTAAAGATCTATAAGCAGTAAGGGATATTCACCGATGAGTATTCTGTTAATTAACTAGAGGAGAACTAAGTGAAGAAAAGTAAGTTATTTGCAGTAGTGGCAGCAATTGCCATGACTGCAAGCCTTGCCGTCACAATTCCTGCACGTGCTGCTGGAATTGAAATGACATACCTAACTCCGGCTTACCTAAAGGGCACTGTTGCTTCAACTGAGCGCATCGTGGCTGACTGGAACAAAGCCAATCCAAATGCAACTGTAAAGATTGTTTACGGCGACGTGAACAACATGCAGGACAAGCTAACAACAGCTTTTGCTGGCAATGTGGCACCGGACATCTTCCAACATGAAGCAGCTTCGATTTTGGAATTCTCAAAGCGTGGTTACTTAGCTGATCTTTCACGTGAGATGGCTCCACTTAAGAAGACTATTCCGGCTGGTCTTTGGTCTGTTGGTTCATACAAGAACCGTCTATACGGTGCACCAACCATGACTCAGACCTACACCGTCTTTGCAAACGTTGATGCCTTCAAGAAGGCTGGCGTAAAGATTCCTACTGGTACAAATACCTTTACTTGGGATGACTACCGCGAATTGGCAAAGAAGTTCACAACCGATGGCAAGTACGGCGTGGCATGGGGACTTCGTTCACCAGCTGCAATGACCATGATCATGGGCATGAACTACAACGCATTATTCTTCCGTGGAATAACAACTGTTCCACAGATCAGCGTTAATGCTAATGAACTAGAAGTTCCAACACGTATTCACCAAATGATCTACACCGATAAGACAATTGATCCAGCTGCACTAACCATGACAGGTGCTGGCCCAGTGCCAGGATTCTTAGCTGGTAAGTATGCAATGATCTTCGCTGCTAGCTATGTTGCTTCAGATCTAGATGTTGCTGCCAAGGCTTCTGGTTTCAACTGGACAGCACTTCCATTGCTAAAGGGATCAGCATCTAACAAGCAAGGTGCAAACCCACAAACACTCTCAGTATCGAAGCAGAGTAAGTATCCAAAGCAAGCTGCAGCGTTTATTCGCTTCATGCTTCAGGATGCAAACCTTGCTGAATTAGCACTTGGCGAGGGACTTATTCCCGCCACGACTGGTTCATTAAAGTCTGCATTGGCAACTAAGAAAGATAGCGCTGGCTGGACTCAGATTCTTGATGATGGTGAAGCACTAGTTCTTGCTCCATTCACATTGGTACCTAACTACCAGAAGTGGAAGGACACTGTTCTACAGCCTGCGATGCAGCAGTACTTGCAGGGCAAGATCTCACTATCAGAGCTAAAGAAGCGTCAGGTCGAAGGCTATAAAGCTATTCGTTAAACGCTGATTAATCCCTGATTGATCATCCGAGGATGAATGAACCAGCTGGGGCTGCTCTAAAGCGCAGCCCCAGCTGGACTTCACCGGGTGTTTACCAAAGCTAGGTAGTATAAAAAACTAATTAATTTAAGAATGGATAAAGATGTCGCTCTTGGAAGAAAAAGCTATTGGCGCCTTATCAGGTGCTGCTGTCGGAGATTCTCTCGGCGGTGCAACTGAAGGCTATAGCCCAGAAGTTCTACAAGAGCGCTTTGGCGGGTTAGTGCGTGACATTGTTGGGCCTTTTAATGTCGAGTGGAAGACAGCCCGGCCAGTTTCCCCGTTTCATAAAGGAAATGGCCACATTACTGATGACACTCTAATGACTGAAGCGTTGATCAATGTTTATGACCAAGTTCGCGATCACCTAGATGCATACACATTTGCTGAAGGAATTGTGCCTGAAATGATGGCGAAAGAGCGCTGGATCCCAGAGCTAGAACGCGAATCACTTTTGATTCACCGTGTTTTCCATGCCGAGAAGTGGTTGGTTTTAAAACTTCTTCATGCTCATGCTGACCCACGCGAGGCTGGCTACGGAAATATTGTTAACTGTGGCGCAACTATGTATATGACCCCAGTTGGAATTATCAATGCTGGCAACCCAGAAGCTGCTTATAAAGAAGCAATTGAAATTGCTGGCGCGCACCAATCAAGTTATGGTCGCGAAGCAGCTGGCGTATTTGCAGCAGCTGTTGCAACTGCTATGACGCCAGGGGCAACCATTGATGATGTAATTGATAATGCAATTGCATTTGCCCACGACGGCACAAAGGCTGCGATTATTGCTGTTACCGATGAGGCGAAAAATGTTAAGTCATGGGAAACCAGTTTCCACCAACTGCGTGCTGCGATGGCGCCATATGACTCATTAGGTGAGGCCTACCGCGAACCAGGTCCAGATGCTCGTAAACCTTCACGTCTAAAGGCAATTGAAGAGTTGCCATTAGCACTTGCTTACTTGCGAGTCTCAAAAGGCAACTTCGAAGATGGCGTATTAGGCGCAATTAACTATGGCCGTGACTCTGATTCAATCGCAACCATGTTTGGCTCGCTAAGTGGCGCCATGAATGGCCGCCAGGCAATTCCGCATAACTGGGCCGAGACTATTGAGCGCGAAAGTCGCATTGATTTAGTTGCTAACGGCAAGAAGCTAGCCAAGATTGCAACTGAAGTTGCTGCGCGCGATGCGCAAAAGGCAGCTGTCGTCGCCAAGGCGTCAGCGACTCTTTTCGGTAACAACTAAGTATGACCAGCAGCTTTAAGTTACGAGTTACTTGGGCACAGCCAGAAGATTTAGTGGGGCACTTTTTCGGCCAAGCTAAATTTGAAGGCGTTGATGTTGCCGCAGAAATTTCGGAATGGGAAGCTGCAGGGGGAGTCTCACAAGCATCGGTTGTCGGTGCCAGTGCTGTGCCGGCAACTGCGCTAGTGCGCGAACTAGCTCGAAACATTTGTTCGAGAGTCGAAGTAAAGCTACAAGCAAATCCCGAATTAGATTATGAAAAGTTTCTTAGCAATTTGCCCGATACGCAATCTGCGATTAAGCCTGACTTAAATACTTTTCATGGTGCATGGCTTGGCCGCGCAGCGGGTTGCTTACTTGGTAAGCCAGTTGAGAAAGTACAACGAGTTGGTATTCGCGCAATTCTTGAATCTAGTGGTCGTTGGCCACTAACTGAATATTTCACCGCCCAAGGCGTGCCCGCTGAAGTTCTGGTAAAGCACCCATGGAACACCCAGAGTGGTAAAACTTGCTTACAAGAAAATATCGATGGCATGGCCGAAGATGATGATTTAAATTATCCACTAATCGCACTTTTAACAGTAGAAAAATTTGGCCGTGATTTCAATACAGATCACATTGCCGATCAGTGGCTCAAGAATTTACCCGCTGGCAAAGTTTTCACAGCCGAACGAATTGTTTATCGCAATCTGCTAGATGGCTTAGATCCAATGGTGGTTGGCGGGCTAAATAACCCATTTAAAGAGTGGATCGGGGCACTAATTCGCACTGATCTATATGGCTGGATTAACCCTGGCAACCCAAAGGCAGCAGCCCAGATGGCAGTTCGCGATGCCTGGCTTAGCCATCGTAGAAACGGCCTATATGGCGCTGCTATGAGCGCTGCGATGAATGCCATGGCCATGGTTACTAAAGATATTGATCAAGTCCTAGATGCTGGTTTCTCGGTGCTGCCACCAGAGAGTGCGATCTATAAAGCTTGTGCGCTTACTCGCGAACTCGGAAATTCAGATCTTGATTACGAACTAGCAGTTGATAAGTTATACGAGCATGTCGATGGCATGCACTGGGTGCACACCGTTAATAACGCAGCCCTAGGTGTCCTTGCGCTAGCTCGCAGCAAGGGCGAATTCTCAACTGCCATTACCCATACCGTAATGGGCGGCTGGGATACCGATTCAATTGGTGCGACTATTGGTTCAATTTGTGGCGCGATGCTGGGTGGGGCGCAGATTCCGGCGCAATGGGCAGATCCAATTGATAATCGCTTAACTTCAAGTATTCCGGATTGTGATCAAATCAAATTTACTGATTTAGCACTTCGTACTCACGCGTTAGTTTGATTTCTAAATGATAACTGACCTTAATCCTAAAGAACCTCGAAGTGTTGATTTCGCTACCCCGGTTGGCGATGATGAAGCAAAGATCTTTGCTGGCCCTAAAACTTTAGCTGAGCGAGATCAGTGGCGAACAAAGTTAATTAATTGGCAAGCAGAAGCAAAGCAACGACTAAATTACAATGATCGTGCGTATTTAAAGAGTGAAGTTGCAAACCGTCATAATTACAATGAAGCGCTAATTTGGCTCTGGGATGAACTCCTCTTTGACTTTGAGAACCAAGTGTTTACGCCTGAAAAGTTGATTGCTGATTCAAAGAGATTTGGTGGCTTTGATGACATTATCTTGTGGCATGCCTACCCAGTTATTGGTATCGATTCGCGAAATCAATTTGATTTTTACAACCAGGTGCCAGGGCTTGCCAAACTAATCGCAGATCTGCAATCACATGGCGTGAAAGTGCATCTCAATTACAACCCTTGGGATAAATGGACTAGTCGCGCAGCTAAAAGCGACCAGTTAGAAATCGCACAAATCGTTGATAAATATGGCTTTGATGGCGTTTTTCTAGACACTATGAAGTCAGCTGACCCTGACTTCATGGCACCAATTTATGCCGTTAAACCAAATGTGATTGTGGGCGGTGAAGCTCGCGTGCAACAGGAGCGCATCTGTGATCATGTGATTTCGTGGGCCCAATGGTTTAGCGACAGTGAAATCCCTGGTGTGTTGCGGGCTAAGTGGTTCGAGCGCCGCCACATGATGCATCAGACCAGACGTTGGAATCGCTCACACCGCGAAGAAATGCAGATTGCTTGGCTAAATGGTTCCGGCATGTTGATCTGGGAAGTCGTCTTCGGCTCATGGGTGGGTTGGGATGAACAGCAACAAACTATGTGGCGCGAAATGGTGGCGGTGCTGCGAGAGCGCCATGAACTTATTACCACGGGGGATTGGCAGCCGCTAACTAAATTAGCCGATGCCGCCGAATCTCATAACCTTTATGCCTCAAAATTTAGTAAAGACGGCAACTCGCTAATTACAATTATTAATAAGAGTGATCGCGATTATCACGGCGAAATAGCTTTTGGTTTAGTCGGCACCGTGCCAGCACACGGGGTCGCAGCCATTTGGCAGACCCCAGCTGAAAGTGTCTTGCTTGTATTTACCTATGCCGAAAAGTCAGCTGACTTTCCAACCCATCGCAATACTCGCAAAGTTGAGTTAAGCGGTGAAGTTAAAGAGTTTGAATTCACATATCGAAACCGTGAATGCAGCCTTTATGCGCAAACTCATTTCATCGATGCCTGGAAACCGCTGCCACCAAATTATCATCAAGTGTTTAGTGATCGAGTTTCAGTGCCAACCCAAGTCGGCCAAATGGATAAACATGAAGTAAGCAACGTCCAATACTTTGAATTCATGAAAGCAACTGGCTATCAACCAAAGGTGGCTAATCGCTTCTTGGCCCATTGGGTTGATGGCGCACCAACTGCAGAACAATTAGAGCAACCAGTTACATATGTTGATCTTGCCGACGCTCAGGCCTATGCCAAATGGCGCGGTGCGCGAATCCCGACGGAATGGGAATGGCAGCTAAATAGCGCTGAAATTGAGCGTAGAACTCCGCTTTGCTGGAACTTAACTAATAGCGAACAAAGCGATGGCCGCACTCGATTCTTGATCCTAAAGGGAGGATCTGAGCACAACGTGCGCAACGGTCAAGGGGCTAAGTCAACTAGCGGTATTGCCGAATCTGATTGGTATGTCGATGGTGGTAGCCGTGATGAGAAGTGGGTTGAGAAGTTATTGCTAATGGGTCTGGGCTTGGCGCGTGGTGAGAATATTTCGTTTCGCTGTATTTCTTAAAGCGCGAACTGCTTAAACCAATCCAGGGCTAGTGGGTTTGCCAGTGCATCGCGATTACGGACTTCGCGACCATTAATTACATCGCCCACAGCGAGTTCAACTAACTTATTTGATTTTGTGCGCGGTAGCTCAGGGGCAGCTACAACTAGATCTGGCACATGGCGCGGGCTGGCTTGCACCCGGAGTGCGGTTTTAAGTTCTTTCTCAAATTCAGGGGTTAGTTCAGCGCCATTTTTTAAGGTCACGAAAAGGACTACGCGAGTATCGCCTTCGAAGTCTTGCGAAACTGCCATGGCTTCTTGTACTTGAGCAAATGTTTCAACCACTCGATAAATCTCAGCGGTTCCTATGCGGATACCTTTTGAATTTAGCGTCGCATCGCTGCGACCATAGATAATAAAGCCACCTGATTGTGATTTAGCGGCAAAGTCACCGTGGGTCCAAACCCCTGGGAAGCCTTCATAATAGGCGCTGCGATATTTGGCATTATCAACATCGCCCCAGAACCCAATTGGCTTTGATGGGAACGGCACGGTGCAAACGAGTTCGCCCTTTTCATCTGCCGCTGCGGATTTTCCTTGCACGTCATAAACATCAGTTGCCATGCCAAGCACTGGGCCTTGCAGTTCGCCGCGATAGACACCTTGCGTTGGCACACCAGCTGCGAAACAGCCACAGATATCGGTGCCACCTGACATTGATGCTAAATGAACATCTTTCTTGATATCGCGATAGACATAATCAAAGCTTTCCGGAACAAGTACTGAACCAGTAGAGGCGATAACTTTCAGATTGCTTAAATCATGTGTCTGCATCGGCTTTACGTCAGCTTTAGCAACTGAATCTATGAACTTGGCAGAGACGCCAAAGAAATCTAGTTTCTCATTTTGGGCGATATCAAATAAGCGTTCTGGCTTTGGATATAACGGCTGACCATCAAAGAGCACGATTGTGGCGCTAGCACCTAGGCCAGTAACTAACCAGTTCCACATCATCCAGCCACAAGTTGTGTAGAAGAAAACTTTATCGCCGGGTTTAGTATCGAATTGGTAGCGATGCTCGGCAACTGCCTTTAGATAAACACCGGCAGCGCTATGAATAATGCACTTTGGCTTGCCAGTGGTGCCGCTTGAAAAGAGCACAAAGCCCGGGTGGTTAAAGGGAAGTCGAACGAATTTAGCTGGTGTGCCTAAGTAAGGCTTGATCCAGTTTTCAAAAGAAGTGAACTCATTTTCTTGATCGGTGATGAGAACCGTTTTAACGAGAGTTGGCAGAGAAGCTGCAATCTCGGTTAGTCGCTCAAGGCAATCAAATGATTTGCCGTTATATGAATAGCTCTGTGCTGCCAATAAAACTTTAGGTTCAATTTGGCCAAAGCGATCTAAGACAGCACTTGGTGCAAAGTCTGGCGATGAGGTGCTGACAACTGCGCCAATACTCAAAGCGCCAAGTGCGTAGATAATTACTTCGGCATAGTTTGGGGTCCAGGCAACAACACGGTCACCGGCTATAACACCTAGCTCAGTAAGGGCGGCTGCAACAGCTGCTGACTTATCTCGCAGTTGGCCCCAAGTTAATTCAGTGCGGTGGCCATCTTCGTCAATTCCAACGATGGCAATTTCATGATCTTTGCCTTGGGCCAGAATATTTTCAGCAACATTTAGCGCACTATCCGGGAAAAATTTGGCATCGATAAAGTTTTTGCCGGGGGAGTAATTAGCACTTCCCTTATCTCCGATGATTCCTAAGTGATCCCAAACTAGTGACCAGAAATCACCAGGTTGACTGATACTCCATTGATGTAGATCGGCATATGGATCAAGGTTTAATCCAGTTTGAGCGATTGCGGCTTTGGTAAGTGAAGTCAGAGCACTATTAGTAATTGCTTCTTGGCTAGGTTGCCATAGCAATTCATTGCTCATTACTTCCCCTTATTAAGATACTTAAATCGAGCCCGGTAATAAGCACCTGAAATACCACCGGGTGCAAACATTACAATCAAGATGAAGATTAAACCCAAAGTAAATGCTGGTTCACTCAGTGGTCCACCTATGAAACTTGGCAGCGAATCGAAAGCAGAACCTTCGCTAAGAACGTTTAAACGGGTGCTTAGAACTGAGTAGACAATGCCACCTAGTACTGCGCCCCAACGAGTTACTGGACCGCCTAAAATAACCATTAAGAGCAGCGCAATCGTGATATCGGCTGAGGCGTAACGTGGCGAAGCAGAACCACTAACTATGAGCATGGCAGCCCCAATCAGGGCAGCCATGGCAGCTGAAAGGACAAATGAAAGAAGTTTAAAGCGATTTGGGTTTAAGCCCAAGACTGATACTCGCTGCTCGTTGTCTCGAAGGGCGGCAAAAACTCTTCCTGCTGAACTTTCAGTAATCCACCACGCAGCGAAATAAATAAACACCAAAATTCCAAGGGCTAATAGATAGAGATATTTAGTATTTACAACACCAATAAAGAAATCAGGTAGTCGATCTGCGTTTACGGGTAGGCCATCGTCACCATTTGTGAAGTCCCCAAAATCGCGGGCAATAACTACATGTCCCGCTTGGCCAAAGGCCAAGGTAACCATTGCGAAGGTGATGCCAGTTGTGCGCAGCGCGGCGCTACCAGTTAGCACGGCCAAGAACGCGGTAAAGATAACAGCACCCAAAATAGCCAGCAGAAAGTGCCAGTTAAAGTCATTGATCAAGATTGCGGTCACATAAATTCCGCTAGCAAAATAAAGCGCATGACCGAATGAGAGCAAACCAGTAAAACCAAAGAGCAAGTCGTAAGTTAGTGCTAGCGCGCCAAACAAGAAGGCCACTGCCATGGTTTGCTGAAGACCAGCTTTTGATAATGGATTATCCCCAGCAAAGGGCAATATCGCGAAGATTACCGTGATGGCGATTAGCAATGGGCGAGAGTATTTCCAACGTAACATAATTAGTGGCTAACCTTTCCGAGCAAGCCGGATGGCTTAGTCAATAGAACTGCTGCCAAAATAATTACTACAACAAAGTCACCTAGCCCGGGCACATAATAATTTGCAAACTGGTTTGTAACACCGATTAACATAGCCGCAATCGCGCTACCAGCTACAGAGCCCATGCCGCCTACGACCACGACGATAAAGCCATAAATGAGCCATGAGCCACCCATTAGCGGTGAAACGCCGTATGAAAATACTGAGATAAGTACGCCGCCGACGCCGGCGGCGAAACCACCAATAAAGAAGACGGTGCTAAAGGCCATTCGCACGTTGATGCCAAGGGCGGTAACCATTGAGCGATTCTCAACACCAGCACGAATGATTAGGCCAATGCGGGTAAATTTCAAAATACTAAGCATCGCGATTAGCAAGATTGCAGATACCCCAATGTAGATAAAACGATCAATTGGAATAATTGCATCTCCAATAGTTACCGCCTTCATAAACCAGAGCGGGGTAGGCAAGAAGCGCGCATCGAAACCAAACCAGCCACCAAGTAGTGCAGTAGCAACTAAGGAAACTCCAACAGTTACTAGCGCTTGATCAATATGACGGTTATATAGGCGATTAATCACCAGTTGCTCCATAAGCAATGCGAATAAACCAGCTGTAATTCCACCAGCGATCATCGCTGCGATAAAGGTCCAAGTAGTTGGATTTGGAAACACTTTGGTAGAAACCCAGAGGCCGGTAAATGCGCCAATGGTCAAGAAGGCACCATGGGCAAAATTAAGTACGCCCATTAGGCCATAAATTAGCGAGAGACCTGAGGCGACCAGGAAATATAAAGCACCGAGACCGAGGCCGGTAATCAGGATAAGTAGGAAAGTACTCATTTACTTATGACCTCCACTTACACCAAGCATTGATTTAACAAATGAATCATCCTGCAAATTCTCTGGCCCGCCCTCGAAAACTACTTTGCCTTGATCCATCACGATTATGTTCTGCGCTATAGCCTTGACCAGAGCTAAATTCTGCTCGACGATCAACATGGTCGAATGGTCAGCAACGTGAGCTAAGGCATTGGCAACTTCAGTTACTAATTTTGGCGCTAAGCCTTTAGTTGGCTCATCGATTAGCAAGATCTTATTCTTATTTAAAAGCGCTCGCGCAATAGCAACCATCTGCTGCTGGCCACCTGAAAGCGTTCCAGCACGTTGACCTGTGCGAGTAAGTAGTTCAGGAAAAAGTGAATAGACCAGTTCATAATTTGGTTTTTCATCACGTTCGGCAAGAGCGAGATTCTCTTTAACAGTTAAGCTGGCAAAAATCTCACGATCTTCGGGTACATAGCCCAAGCCCATCTGCACAATCTTGTGGGTTGGCATTGCAACAATCTCAGTGCCGCCAAATTTGATAGTGCCCGTGCCTGGGTTTAGGCCCATGATGGCCTTTAACGTGGTGGATTTACCAACACCATTGCGGCCAAGAAGCGCAGTTACCTTGTTCTCGGGCACAAAGAAATTAACGCCCTGCAGAATATGTGAGCCATTAATCGTTACATGTAAATCTTTTACTTCTAGCGAACTCATAGTTCGGCCCCCAAATAAGCGCTCTGCACAGTTGGGTTATCCATAACATTTTGTGGGGTATCGATGGTGAGAAGTTCGCCGTAGTTAAGCACTGCAATACGATCGGCTAGCCCCAAAATCACTTCCATATGGTGTTCCACGATCAATACCGTCTTTTTATGAACGGTAGCAAGTGAGCGAATAATTTCAACCAAGGCCGGGATATTTTCTACACTCATGCCAGCCATTGGTTCATCGAGAAGAACAACATCTGACTTTGAAGCCAAAACAATGGCAATTTCGAGCCGGCGCTTATCGCCATGCGAAAGTGAACCGGCAAATAGGGCGCCTTTGCTGAGAAGGCCAACCTGTTCGAGGCAAGCTGATGC
Source organism: Bifidobacterium breve (assembly GCA_945883725.1). GTDB lineage: Bacteria > Actinomycetota > Actinomycetes > Nanopelagicales > Nanopelagicaceae > Planktophila. The sequence goes on from CAMCXZ010000008.1 coordinate 18,405, forward strand.
TCGGTAGAGAACATCCTTGTACTTGTCAGCGCTCTTAGTCAGGTTCATCGAAGAACCATCGGCAACTTGAGCTGCAATGCGAACATTTTCTAGCAAAGTTAAAAAAGGAAAAATACTTGAAGTCTGAAAAGTTCGCGCGATACCAGCTTGTGCGCGTTGATGCGGCTTTAGATTAGTTATCTCTGTGTCACCTAAGTGAATGGTTCCGGTTGTGGCTTCACGTAAACCAGAGAGAAGATTAAAAAAAGAAGTTTTGCCAGCACCATTTGGGCCAATTATTCCAAGCGTTTCATTTTGTTTTACCGAGAGCGTGACTCCCTCAAGAATCTTCGCACCACCAATAGTTAGGCCCAGATTATCGACCGATAGCGCTGAAGTCATTTGGCTAATCTACCTGCTCTCAATTTATTTATCTAACTACTTGAGCGTAATTTGAAGGAAAAGAAGGTTGAAAAATGAGACTGGCCCCACATCGAAATGTGAGGCCAGTCTCAAGTTAATTAACTAGATCAGACCTTTACGTTGTAAAGGGTGCTCACCAAAGATGGCACATATTTGCCATTGACCTTGGTTAGCTTGGTCAAGAACATTGACTGAATCAAGGTGTGGTTTGTCTTATTAACTTTATTCAAACCAGTTAGGCCAACAAAGCTAAATGATTCAAGAGTTGTAATCATCTTTTCCACATCTAGGGTTTTGTTTCCCTTAACAGCAGCAATGATCATCTGTGCAGCGTTTACGCCAGTAGATGTAAATAGATCTTGCACCTTGCCAGCCTTGGCATAGTCAGCAGCGATCGCTTTCGCAGCTTTATTGTCAACAACACCTGGGAAGTAGCTATTTGTCAGAATTGCGTTAGCACCTTCGAATAGTGATCCGTAGAAATCGTAGGTAGCAACACCGGCAAGACCAGTAATTGGTCGAGCAGTCTCGTAAACCTTCTGCTGAACTAGCGAACTAAGCATTGGATAGGCTGTATTAGCAGCTGACCATGCGATGAAGATGTAAGCGCCCTTGGCATCTGCTGCCTTCTTAGCAAATGGTGTGAAATCTACAGTTGTTGTAGGCACTTTGATTTCTTCAAATATTGCGCCTTTTGCGGCTAAATAAGCTTTAGCTGCAAAGATATTGCCAAGACCAAATGGATTGTCTTCAACAAATAGAATAAATTTCTTGCCCTTAACTGGCTTAATGTTAGCTAGAGGAGCAAAGTCCTGAAGTGAAGTATTGCCAGAGCGGAATACATATTTGTTAGCTGCAGAAGTAATCGCATCTGCCTTGGCAGGACCTGAGATGTATAGAACCTTGTTCTGCGCAGCTAGCGGGGCAAGAGCACCGGCAACTAGAGAAGATGCGGTTCCAACAATAATGTTTGTACCGTTTCCGACCATATCTTTAAATGAGGCAGTTGCTGAAGTAGGATCTGCGCCATCATCTTTCTTGGTGATTACAAACTTGCGACCATCAACTGAGTTCTTGCCGTTTGTGTAGTACTTAAGACCCCACTCAAGTCCGTCGATATAAGCATCGCCGTATGACTTAAGGCCGCCTGATGTTGTTGTGATAACACCAATCTTGATATCAGTAGCGGCGTTAGCTGGAGCCGATACTGGTGAAACTAGTGCGATGGCAAGAGCGGCAACAAGTGCGGTCTTGATCGAAGTCTTCTTAAACATTTAATCTCCTTTAGAAATTAATAGCTGATCGATTGGCGATCTGCATATAAGTAGTTTAGGCGCTGAACCCTGAATTTCCGAATTTCGCGGGGCTCTAGAAGAATTACGTTTCGTTATCTATAGTTAGTACATGGCCAATGAGAGGTACCTCCCAACTGAAAAATTTGCAGTTCCGGTAAAGGGCGGCGAGTTAGCTTTATATAGATTTGGTAACGATTCACCATCTGTTAACCATTTGCCAGTGCTACTTATTCACGGTGTGACATCTTCCAATCGCGCCTTCCAACTGTTCGCTAGATCACTAGTTGAACGTGGTTATGTGCCATATGCCGTTGATCTGAGAGGCCGCGGAGAATCAAATACTTTGCCAGGTCCATTTGGAATGAAAAGCCATGCGCGCGATATGGTCGATGTAATTAAATTTATTGGTGTTGAAAACCTTGATGTGATCGGTCACTCGATGGGCGCATTTGTCGCAGTTGCTCTACAGGGCACCGAACCTAAACTTGTTAAGAGATTAATTTTAGTCGATGGGGGAATCCCGCTGCCATTGCCACCTGGTATGACCGTGGCACAAGTAATGCCATATGTACTTGGCCCAGCTATGGCGAGATTGGCGATGACCTTTGAATCGCCCGATGCTTATCGCAATTACTGGAAACCCCAAGCAGCTTTTACTAAAGGTTGGTCACCAGTTCTCGATGAATATATTGAATATGACTTGCAGGGCGAAGCGCCAAACCTAAAAGCTCGGACAAATTCAAAAGCAGTTGAAGAAGATAGTGAAGATCTATTTGTCAGCAAGTTAATTGACAAGACCCTTGAGAAGTTATCTGAAGAGGTTCTATTCATACGCGCCGTTCGGGGCTTGCAGAATGAAGAAGGTGGCCTGTATCCAGAACCCATACTGGCTGCGGTTTTGCCGAAGTATCCAAAGTTAAAGGTTCATACCATTGCCGATACCAACCATTACGACATATTGTTAGATGAAGTTGGCGCCGAAGCAGTTGCGCAATTAATTTACGGAGATAAGTAGATGGCAAACTCATTAGCTGGCAAGCGCGCATTCATCACTGGTTCATTTCAAGGAATTGGCTTAGGAATTGCTACCTCACTTGCTAGCGAAGGTACCGCCATCGTTCTTCATGGCTTAGCTGATGCCGAAACAATTGCTAAAGCCGAAAGCGCAGTTATGACAGCTGGTGCGAGCCGCGTTGAAAGTCATGTTTCGGATCTGCGCGATTCTGATGCAACTGAAAGCTTGATTGCCAAAATTTTGGCTGGAGGAGCCGTAGATATTTTAGTTAATAACGCCGGCATTCAGCACACCGCAACAATTGCGGAAATGCCACGAAGTAAGTGGGATGACATCATCGCAATTAATCTTTCCTCTTTCTTTGACACTATGCGATTGCTATTACCTGAAATGGCCAAGCGTGGTTCTGGACGCGTAGTTAATATTGCCTCAGTTCATGGCCTGGTGGCATCTGCTGCAAAAGCACCTTATGTGGCTGCTAAACATGGCGTAGTTGGTTTAACAAAAGTGGCCGCACTGGAATATGCGAATGTGGGCGATCGAAATTCCGGTGGCCTAACAATTAATGCAATCTGCCCAGGCTGGGTTGAAACCGCTCTGATTGAGCCACAGATCCAAGCTCGCGTTGATCAACATGGCGGAGATCGCGCTGCAGGAATTGCTGATTTGCTTAGCGAAAAGCAACCAAGCCAACGCATGTCAACGCCTAGTGATATCGGCGCACTTGCGCTTTGGTTATGTAATCCAGCCGCTCACAATATAACTGGCACAGCAATTCCAGTTGATGGTGCTTGGACTGCGCAGTAAAGCAAAGTAGTTAAGGTTGGCCTTGTGAGCAGCGCCCTGTCTACCCAAACCCGTAAAGCCCTTGAGGCTGCCGTTGCGGCAATCGGTGGGCAAACTCGTGAAGGCCAGATTGAGATGGCTGAAGCGGTAGCCAACGCGCTTAGCGATCAACATCATTTAATGGTCCAAGCAGGCACTGGCACTGGTAAATCACTTGCCTATTTAGTGCCCGCGTTAGTTCATGGCCGAAAAGTTTTGGTAGCAACTGCCACCCTTGCATTGCAGCGTCAATTGGTAGAACGCGATTTACCAGCTGTTGTGCCAGCACTTGAAAAAGCCCTGGGCCGCGAAATTACCTACGCTGTTTATAAAGGCGTTGGTAATTATGTTTGTCTGCAAAAAATGAATTCGGAAACTGCTGACCCTGATGGTGAAGTACTGCTCGAAATTTCTAGTTTAGGAAAAGATGCCAATCGCTTAACTGCGTGGGCTAAGACCCCAGGTGTTAGTGGGGATCGAGATGATGCACCCGAGGTTGATCGCCGAGTGTGGTTAGCTAATTCGTTATCTGGACGTGAATGTGTTGGCGCTGATGTCTGTGCTTATGGCGCTCAATGCTTTGCGGCAAAAGCTAAAGCAAAAGCTCAAACTGCCGATGTGGTCATTACCAATCACACGCTTTTGGCAATTGAAATTGTTGATTCACACCCAATCTTGCCCGAGCGTGATGCGGTGATTCTTGATGAAGCACACGAGTTTATGGATCGCACAACACAAGCAGTTACTGAAGAACTGACTTCGGCTCGAGTTATTAGGGCTGCGGCGATGGCCCGTAAACATCTACCCGGCAAGTTGGCAGATACTTTTGTGAAGGTGGCTGATGATTTCCATGATGCGATGGCTGATTACGGCCAAGATATTCGTGGTGATTTCACCAAGAGCGGACGGTTAGAAGATATTCCATCATCGCTAGAGGCCCCGATTCGTAAGGTTTTAGAGGCTGCCAAAGCAATCATTGCCTTAATCGCAATTGATGAAGAAATCGTTGATTCAGACACTATCGCCGAGCGTGCTCGAGTAAAGGGCGCAGTCAATGAGATTTCAACTACCTGTGGCAAATTGCTTAAGCAGAGTAATAACCAAGTGCTTTGGTATGAGCCTACTTTTTCCACTCTTTATTTAGCACCTCTTTCAGTCTCTGAAGTATTGCGTTCGAATCTCTTAACTAAGACGCCAGTAATTGCAACGTCAGCCACCTTAACCGTTGGCAATTCATTTGATGCGATGGCGAAATCAATTGGTTTCATTGTTGGTGGTGATGCCGATACTGAGGTAGCCAAAGATGAGATTGATCCGGCAAATGTGCAGATGCTCGATGTTGGTTCGCCGTTTGATTTCGCTAATCAAGGCGTTTTGTATTTACCAAAACATTTGCCGGAACCAGGTCGCGATGGCTTGAGCCAAGAAGTGCTCGATGAACTCGGTGAGTTAATTGATGCTGCCGGTGGTCGCACATTGGCCCTGTTTAGTTCTTGGCGCGGAGTAGAGGCCGCAGATGCGCATCTACGTAAAGTGTTAGCTGAACTACCGATAAAGATCATTACCCAAAAACGTGGTGATTCAGTTGGTCCGCTGGTGGAAAAATTCGCCAGCGATGAAACTTCAATTTTGTTAGGCACCATGTCTTTGTGGCAAGGTGTTGATGTGCCGGGTCGCGCTTGCTCACTAGTTGTGATTGATCGCATTCCGTTCCCGCGCCCTGATGAACCGGTGATGGCAGCTCGCGCAGCGCAGGCAGATAAAGCCGGCGGCAGCGGTTTCATGCAGGTCTCAATGCCACGAGCAGCGCTTTTGTTGGCACAGGGCACGGGCCGCTTGATTCGATCAGAGGCCGATCGCGGGGTAGTGGCAATCCTTGATTCGCGTATCGTAAATAAGCGCTATGGCAGTGTGCTTTTGAACTCAATGCCACCACTCTGGCGCACCACCGACCCAGCTGTGGTGCGAGATTCATTGCGCCGATTAGCCCAGGAAATGTAAAGATTGTCCATGCCTCGGATCAACACCAGCAATTTGGTTGAACAACGTGAATGGCGCCGCAGCCAGTTAATCAGTGCCGCCGCAGCAATCGCGCTGGAATCTGGCAGTGAAGCAATTACGGTTTCAGCAGTGGCGCAACGAGCAGGGTTAGCTCGAACCTCAGTTTATGAATATTTCGGCAGTAGTGCAGAGTTGGTCGCAGATTTAATTATTGAAGAACTTTCAGCCTTTACCGACATTCTGGTCAGCGCTGTTGAACCAGCGAACTTGCCGGAAGAAGCGATCGCTAATTGGATTAATTCAGCCCTGCAATATATTGCCGATGGTCGCCACTTGTTAGCAAAGGCGCTAAGTGCGACATCGCTACCTGTTAACCGCAGCGCTGAAATCGGGGCTGCGCACCGCGCTTTACTAGCTCCATTAAAAACTGCGCTAACCGAAATTGGCGTGCGCGATCTGAACTATGCCTTAAGCATGATTCAGTCACTCACCGATGCCGCAACTAAGCGAATTGAGAACGGCAATGCCTCAGAGACTGAAATTGCAAAAACTACAGCGTTTTGTATTGCGGGCTTACGAACTCTTACTTGATCGTAATTTTGTGCGTTTCTTTAACACCAGCAAATAGATCAGTAACACTTGGCCCAGTTATTGAGATCAAGCAGGTTCCTTTTTTCAGCGCAGTTACTTTGCTGCCAACAACTCGGCAAGTTTTACTCGAAGTTTTAAACTTAAGTTTCTCGCCAAATAAGCTCTCGTTTTTCAATACAACGCTTTTAGAAGTTTTCAATGTGGTCGGGTATGCCTTATGCAAGATTCCATCTTTGCCAGTAGTTAAATAAATCGGGAAATGAACTTCAATTGGGCCGTAGGTAGCGTTGCCAGGCGAGCTCACACCAATATCGCAGGCACCAGTACCTTTAAGCGCGGTCACAACGCCATCAACTAATGTGCAGGCTGGTGCATATGACTTATAGGTCAATGCAGCTCCTGATTTAGCACTTGCTAGCAGCAGTCCCGGAGCTCGGTAAGTCATCGTAATTGGCTTACTTTGACTCAAGGTGACGCCACCGATTGAAGCTGTGATTTCGTCGCTAACTAAGGTAGGTGTGTTGTCACCGCCCTTAAAGGTAAGTGCGATGAAGTTATCTTCGCTGAAATCTGTGCCGTTGTTATGGTCGTAACGAATATAGATACCGCAAGAAACTTTGCGACAGTCAACCTCTTCACCAGAACGGGTTTTATAACTTGCTGCCGGCTTGAACACAATATTGGCAGTTGGGGCAAAGCTTGCACCACGCTCGGTTGAGATCCAGAGTTGGGCCGCATCATTACAAGTGGTCGGACGAGTTGGTCCAGTTGGCGCTGTGCACTGCAGGAAGTAAAGGCCAGCCTTAGTTGGAAATTCGCTGATCGATAAGTTAATTGTTGGCGCAGCCGATAAGTCAGTAAGCGGTCCGCCGACAACTTTGGCTTGAGCGTTAGCGGCAGTCGGTGCGACCAATAGTCCTGCGACTACGAACACGGCCAGAATTATTTTTTTCAATTGGATCTCCTATTTGAAAGTAATCGGTAAATAAAGGTCAAAGCTTCGATCTTGACTTCTTAAATGATCTGCTCTTACAGTTACAGCGCACTTAACTTTTTTGCAGTCAAACTTGCCAATCTTCTTACTCATTCTGATTTTGTAGCTAAACCGGCCACCTGGCTTAAACGGATCTGCTAATCCGATTCCATATGGTGGCGGGTTTGAGGAAATCCAAAATGAACCTTCGCCAACGCCAGCCTTGTTTACCCCACCGCCGCATGGGGTTGGCGGTAATCCTTTTTTGGGAACCACACAAATAGCTAAATAGATTCCAACACTTTCATCAAAGCGTTTTCCGGTTACGGTGATAACTGCTTTATCTGCAACTATCGTTGCTGAAGCGGTAAGAGTTTGTCCTAGTTCACCAGTAATGGATTTGCTGGCAGCGTATGAGTTTTGTGGCAGCGCTAGGCTTAAAAGTAGGCTCAAAATAAGCACTTTACGCATATGCAAACCGTAGTACCCGCACGTTAAAACGTTAGCCGACAAAACATTCGTATCTGTCGGGTGAATTTTTGACACAATATCCAAATGCGTCGGATGCCAACTTTAAAAGTAATGGCGCTCACACTTATGCCGATTTTATTGCTCACAGCATGTGCTCAGAGTGAATCAAGTCTGCAAAACGTAATTACGCAAAGCGATGTAACTAGCGTTTCCGTAACACCAGTTGAGAAATTAATTGATGTGCGGATTGTGGCACTGGCAAATGGCGCCGCTGAATTAATTTCGGCAATGGGATATCAAGATAATTTAGTTGGTCGAGATATTGCTAGCAGCACAGCTAAGTTAAAAGATGTTCCGCTAGTTACCTCAGGGCATCAAGTAATTCCAGAGACCATTATTGCCCTGGAACCGACGCTGGTAATTGTTGATGATGCAACAGGGCCAAGTAGCGCGATTACTCAATTAAAAGCAGCCGGAATCCGCGTAGTTAGTATTTCGCAAAGTTGGAACTTGGCTGAATTAGTTATCAAGGTTGAGCAGATTGGTGTTGCTCTCGGTACCCCGCAGAGTGCAGCCCTGTTAAAAAATGTGCTCTCAGAATCTGTTACTGGAAATTTAGTTGGGGTAAGTCAGACTGAGGAGCGGTTAAAAATTGCGTTCCTTTACTTGCGCGGAACAAGTTCGATCTACTTAGTTGGCGGGCAAGGCTCAGGGGCTGATTACTTAATCAATGCCACTGGAGCCATAGATGTCGGGGCTCAAAAGTTAGATAAGCCCTTTACGCCGCTAACAGCTGAAACAATGGCGCTGCTAAATCCAGACTTAATTTTGGTAATGATTGGCGGGCTGGAATCTGTTGGGGGAGTATCTGGTCTAGTTGAATTGCCTGGTATCGCTCAAACAACTGCTGGAAAGAATCGCCAAGTGATAGCCGTTGATGACTCGCTTCTTTTAAGTTTTGGGCCCCGAACTCCATCTCTGATTGAGAAATTGGCTGCGGCCTTCGGAGTGATAGCAAATGCGTAGCCGCAACGTTTTTCTGATGATAAACCTAGTTTTTCTACTCGCGATGCTCTTTGTTTCCTTAAGTGTTGGCGCAACCCAAATAGATGGCTTGTTTTCAGCTTTGTTGCACCCTAGCGCCAATACCAGTGCGGCCGAAATACTTTGGCAGATTCGCGTTCCTCGCATTGTGACCGCGCTAATTGTCGGCGCAGCGCTCGGTATTGCTGGCGCACTTGCACAAGGCGCTACCAATAATCCGTTAGCTGAACCGGCAATTTTAGGAACTTCAGCAGGAGCTGCCTTAGCCGTGGTACTTGGCGTACTGGCAAACGCTGTCGTGATTGGTTCAATCGGAGCTATGGCGATAGCTGCCTTTGGCGCACTTTTGGCAACACTTCTGACGTTGCGCTTTGCCACACTAGATCGCAATGTGTCACCACTTAATTTAGTCATAATCGGGCTTTCGTTATCTGCCACAATCTCGGCGATCGTTGGCCTCTTAACAACTGCGGTTTCAAGATCAGATGCCAGATCAATTTCGTTTTGGAGTTTTGGCTCCCTTGCTTTAACTAATTCGAACGACTTAATTCCGTTACTTGCTTTTTTAGTAGCCGGAATCGCGATCGCACTCTGGATTTCACCGAAGTTAGATTTACTTTCACTTGGCGATACAACTGCCAGGCATCTAGGTATTGATCCGCGAAAAGTTCGACGAATTGCGTTAATTGCTCTGGCGATTTTAATTGGCGCAGCAGTTAGTACCGTTGGCACAATCTCTTTCTTAGGTTTAGCTGCCCCGCATATTGCGCGGCTAATTGGCGGACCAAAACATCGGCCACTAATTCTGCAGAGCGCGTTGCTTGGAGCCACAATTTTGTTGATTGCCGATACGTTAGCTCGCAACATCGCCGCCCCGAATGAGTTAAACGTTGGTCTTTTTACCGCCCTCATTGGGGCTCCGATTCTGGCGATCTTGGTGCGCAATCGTCAAAGCAGTTGGAGCCAGTCATGATTTCAATTAAATCAATCTCGGTCTCTCGTGGTACCGCCAAAGTGATTAAGGACGTTAGCGCTGAATTTAAGGCGGGCACGATCACGGCAATTATCGGGCCAAATGGCTGTGGCAAAAGCACGCTACTCGCCGCCATTGCAGGCGATCTGCCGTTAACAAGTGGTGCGATTTCGTTATATGAGAAAGATTTACAAAGTTATCAGATTGCTGACTTAGCGAAATTGCGTAGCGTAGTTCTACAGCAACCAGCATTTAATTTAGCTTTTACAGTCCAAGAAGTTCTCGCAATGGCGCGCACTGCTGGTTCAACACTTGAGAGTGAAACTGCTGCAATTATCAAACTAGCTATTAGCGAATTAGCTGATCGAAAAGTCACCCAGTTATCGGGCGGTGAAAAACAGCGCGTTGCTATTGCATTGGCTATTGCAGTTGATGCACCAGTTCTGTTACTAGATGAACCACTTGCTGCCCAAGATGTTGAGAGCACTGAACGAATTATTGATCTAATTAAGGCAGAGGCAGAAGCCGGAAAAACAATTATCTTGGTGGCTCATGTGCCAGAGTCAGAATTAAATTGGTGCGATCAAATCATTAAGAATTTCTAAAACCTGCGGCCAAGTTTTCGCAAAACTCGGATGTAGATCTAATTCAGTAACTTCTTGCCAATGGACCCAGCGCACTTCATGGGATTCATCATTTAACTCACGTGCCACTAACTCTGTTGAAGCAGTTGCCAACACTGTGTCATAGCGCCAGTTGCCATGAAGGTCAGAAAAAGTAGTAATCGGTTGAATGAGGGCTGGATCAATGCCAGTTTCTTCAACTGCTTCGCGCACAGCGGCTTGGATTATGGTTTCGTGGGAATCACGAGCACCACCCGGAATCCCCCAGGTGTCTCCGTTATGCACCCATGGTGCACGATGTTGCAGCAATAAATGTTGGTCGCGAATTAGTAACAAGCCAGCTGCGCCATGTTTTCCCCAATGGCGATTACCGCAGTCACATTCGACCCAACCATCTCCATCACGCATAGCCACAGTTCTAGGCTCTCACATCATCCACACTTTTGCAGGGTGCGCAGATCGTGGGTGATATTCGAACCTAGTCTGCGCAGATGCGAAAACTACCGATCTACCTGCTTTTAACCCTGCTAATACCGTTCGGCACAGCTAGCGCTGCGAACTGTGAGAGCACCGCCTGTATCGATGTTTATACCCAAGATGGCCAGATCATTATTGAAGGCAAGAAAGGCAGCGGCCCTAAGGTCAAGCCACGAGTAGCTAAACCGCCAACTCCTAAAGTAATTCCACCAAAGCCAATTTTTCCAGAGTTGATTCCGCGTCCAACAGCTACACCTAAGCCAACTCCGAAGCGAACCTATAAGCCACGAGCTAAGTCAACAGTTAAACCATCACTTAAACCATCACTTAAACCAAAAGTTTCCAGTTCAGTTTCCTTAAATGATCGCTTAATAAAATTATTACCTACCGGTGGCATTGCATATCAACCTGAAGCCGAACCGCTGGTAAATGTGCCGATCTTTTTCTGGAGTGATCTGCCAACTCAATTCGCAACTCGCGTGACAGTGGTGGGCGAAGTAGTAGATGTGTTATTGCGTCCAGGTTTTGTTTGGAGTTTTGGCGATGGAACTTTCTTAAGCACCACTGATCCGGGCGGGCCATATCCAAATGGCAAAATCAAACATACATACAAGAATCCGGGTATCTACCCAATTATTTTAGTGCAGAGCTGGAACGGTCACTGGACCCACAATGGCACTACCCGAGCAATTACTGGCACGATCAAGACCACAGTTTTTGCCGTTGTAACGGTAGTAATTGCGCCAACTCGCTTTATGTTTTAGTCATCCACAGCATTTAGCTAATTTTAGAAATCAGTCAGTTCGTTAACTTAGGTTCACAGGCATGACAACACTTACTTCTCCGCACGACTTACTAGCTGCAATTCCATTTCTGATCGGCTATCACCCAAGTGATTCGCTGGTTTTAGTGGCCATCAAGGGCGACCTAGTTTCAATGGCTATGCGCGTTGATTATCCGCAAAATGAAAATACTGATGCTTATGATTTATTGGCACACCACTTAAAGCTTGATGGGGCCGATGCCGCACTTATGTTGGCTTATGTCCCAAGTGATCAGCCCGACCAGCATGAAACTGGCGCTGGCGTGCTGAGCCATATGGCGATTTCGTTAGCAAAGAACACAATTGCGATCCGGGAATCAATTGAAGTAATTGGCAACCGTTGGCGTTCAGTTATTTGCGAAGATATTTCATGTTGTCCACCCGAAGGCAATGTGTTGCCAGATTTTGATAGTTCCAGAGTGGCGGCTGAACAAGTAATGGCAGGACGCACGTTGCCATTTATCGATGTTTCAAAATTGGCTGATTCAATTGCGGCGCTACCAAATATTGGCATCGAGTTCATCGCTCAAGTGGAAAGCTATTTTGTGCACGAAGATTCGCCAGACCTAATTGAAAAACAACGAGATGGCGCAACTGCCGTTGTTGATTTAGGCCAACTATATGAATTTGGTCGCGGAAGTAGTGATCCAGATTTAGTAGCGCAGGTAATCGGTCGCTTATCTGATATTCAAGTGCGTGACTTTGCACTCGGCATTCATAAGGCTGAAAACATTGAGGCCTATTGGACAATGTGGAAAGAGTTATTGCGCATTGCACCAGTTGGTTATGTCGCACCGATTGCTTCAATCTTTGCAGCCGTGGCATATGAATCTGGCCAAGGCGCATTGGCGCATAAAGCAATCGATCGCGCTTTAATTGATAACCCCGGGTACTCACTGGCCTTGCTGCTACGCCGTGTCTTTAGCGCAGGCTGGCCAGCTGCAGCCTTTATCCAGATGCGCGAACAGTTACACCCGAAGGTGAAAAGCGCGATATTTTCAGGCTAATTAGCCGCAGCAAAAGGGTTCGCAGCTGCGAGCGCCGCGAGTTATGATTTACCTAGGTCACGAGTTCTAGGTATTAGCCCCGGCTTACTAGACGGCAACCCTCCACCGCGGCGGGGTGCTCCGGGTGACGACCTGGTTCTGGTCTTAACTAGCTAGAGCAAGTGCGTTAAGGATTATTTATGGCAACTTCAGATAACGATTCGGCGAAACATCGCCATTTAGTAACGGGTGCCTGGCTCGAAGGTGATGATCCGGGTGATCGCAAGTTTATTAAGATTCGCGATTTAACACTTGAGTCTGGTGTTGTTCTACCCGACATCACAATCGCATATCAAACTTGGGGCCAGCTAAATGAAACCAAAGACAATGTAATTTTAGTAAATCATGCAATGACTGGTTGGTCTGATGTTCCTGGCTGGTGGCCACAAATGGTGGGCCCCGGTTTACCGTTTGATACCAATAAATTTTATGTGGTTTGCCCAAATGTAATTGGTGGCTGTCAAGGAAGTACTGGGCCGTCTTCAATTGCACCCGATGGAAAACGTTGGGGTTCACGTTTCCCATTTCTAACAGTGCGCGACATGGTTGCAGCTGAAGTTAAATTTAGCGACGCCCTTGGAATTAAGAAATACAAATTAGCGGTTGGGCCATCTCTGGGTGGGATGCGTTCGCTGGAATGGGCAGTGCAGCTACCAGAGCGCGTTGAAGCAATCTGCACAATTGGATCAAGCGCCGTTGCTACCGGAGATCAAATCGGAACTCACTCAATTCAAATTCGCGCAATTAAAAGTGATCAATATTTCAATGGCGGCGATTACTACGAGCAAGAGCAGGGGCCATACGAAGGTATGGGCATTGCCCGGCGCATAGCTCACCTGACTTACCGAACTGAATCTGAAATGGATGTTCGCTTTGGTCGCCAAATGCAAGGCGATGACACTGGTCGTTATGCCGTTGAGTCATACCTTGATCATCAAGCCCATAAGTTGGCTCATCGTTTTGATCCAAATACCTACATAATTTTGACCGATGCCATGAGCTCTCACGATATTGGGCGAGAGCGCGGGGGCGTGGATAAGGCACTTGCCACCATCAAGATCCCGGTAACTGTTGTCTCAATTGATACCGACCGCCTCTTTACCCCGCGGTTACAGGCCGAAATTGCCGAACTTACGCCTACGGCTCAACCTGTGGTTGAGATTTCTTCACCTTTTGGCCATGACGGCTTCTTGGTCGAAGTTGATGCCGTTGGCGATGTAATTCGAGGGATCTTAAATAAATAGTTTGCGAAAAGCGTCGAATTAGGGCATTTGGATGTGCATTTACCCCTGTGGACAAATTATAATATAGCCATCGCCTTCGCGACCGAAAAGTTAAAAAATCGGGGCGCGAATCAAACAAAGGACTGCTGTGGCTGTATTTAGTGCGCTCAAAAACAAGGTGAAGAAAAAAATTGCACCTGTAGTTAAAGCAGCTCCTGTTAAAAAGGCTGTCGCTAAGAAAGCCGCACCTGCGAAGAAAGCTGTCGCGGCTAAGCCAGTTACTAAGAAGGCAGCGCCCGCAAAGAAAGCAGTAGCCAAGAAGGCGGCGCCCGCAAAGAAAGCTGTTGCTAAAAAAACAGCGCCTGTAAAGAAAGCCGCGCCAGTTAAAAAGGCCGCGCCAGTAAAGAAAATTGAACTCAAAAAAGATTTAACTGCCAAAGATGTTTCGCAGATTGTTGAAGCTCGTGATCTAGCGCTACGTTTGAAGGAAGTACAAACTGAACTCGAAGCTCGCGGCGTTACATCACTAAATCGCATTCCTAAGAAATTGGATAAAGATTTAGTTGATGAAGCAAAAGCTCTTGGGCCACAGGTTGAACTAGTAACTGAGAAACTTCGCAAAGCCGGTCTGGGTTCGCCATTTCGGATGTTGAAGAAAACTGAATTAGCTCTAATTGCGCCACCTCCGGCACCAGTTGTAAAGGAAGTACCTGTAAAGCCAGTAGCTGGCGGCAAAGTTGCGGTTGCGAAAATTGATGGCGAAGAAGTAGAACTTGAAGAAGTGGAGTTAGAAGATGTTGAAACACTAATTGCTGAAGCAACTGAAATCATCGATACCGAAGCTGAAGATAAGAGCAATCAGCCTCGCGTGGTTGATCTAACTGATGATTCAGCTGTTGGCAACGAAGAAAATGCCTTCACACTAAAGGCTTCGGAAGAAGACGATGCACCTGCTCAGACAGTTATGACTGCTGGCGCAACTGCTGACCCAGTTAAGGATTACCTAAAGCAGATTGGCCGTGTGGCACTTCTTAATGCAGAACTTGAAGTGGAACTAGCAACACGTATCGAAGCTGGTTTGTTTGCAGGCGAGATGCTGCTTCACGAAAAGAAGTTAGATAAGAAGTTAAAGCGCGAGCTTGAATGGATTGTTGAAGATGGCAAGCGCGCAAAGAACCACCTACTTGAAGCTAACTTGCGTCTGGTTGTGTCTCTGGCCAAGCGTTACACCGGCCGTGGCATGTTATTCCTTGACCTGATTCAAGAAGGAAACTTAGGCTTAATCCGCGCAGTTGAGAAGTTCGACTACACCAAGGGTTATAAGTTCTCGACCTATGCAACTTGGTGGATCCGTCAGGCGATTACTCGCGCGATGGCTGACCAAGCTCGCACAATCCGTATTCCGGTTCACATGGTTGAAGTTATTAATAAGTTGGCACGTGTTCAGCGCCAGATGTTGCAAGACTTAGGCCGCGAACCTACTCCTGAAGAGTTAGCTAAAGAGCTAGATATGACACCTGAAAAGGTGGTTGAAGTTCAGAAGTATGGCCGCGAACCAATTTCACTTCACACACCTCTTGGTGAAGAAGGCGATTCAGAGTTCGGAGATTTGATTGAAGATTCCGAAGCTGTTGTTCCAGCAGATGCGGTTTCATTCACACTGCTACAAGAACAACTGCACTCAGTTCTAGATACTTTGTCAGAACGTGAAGCCGGCGTTGTTGCGATGCGCTTTGGTTTAACAGATGGTCAGCCAAAGACACTTGATGAGATCGGAAAGGTTTACGGGGTAACTCGCGAACGTATTCGTCAGATCGAATCAAAGACGATGTCTAAGTTGCGCCACCCATCACGTAGTCAAGTGCTACGTGATTATCTAGATTAAAAGAAATTAGTTAGAAGAGACGTCGACTAGTTTGTCGGTCTCATCTTGAATCTTTGCTGAAACTTGCTTTAGCTTTTCAGCATATTCCTTGCCGTGGTGACCACAGAACAAGAGTTCGCCACCAGATAACAAAACCGCGCGCACATAAGCCTGGGCACCACAGCGATCGCAACGATCAACCGCATTAAGAGGGGTTGTTTCGAGGATTAGCTGATCGGTCATGTTCTCTCCATTCGGTTACTTCTTGATCTAGGAGAATAGCAAACCACACCTTGGTTATTCCCCGCTTGTTAAAATAAATATAAATTCAGTATTTACCTGTTAATTTACTGAATATTGAGCGATAAATTCACTATTTGAGACCCTTGCGGCGCGCTTAACGGGTCAAATCCCAGGTCGCAGATAATCTTCACCCCCGTGGCTACTAATGAAGAAGGCGTGCAAGATTCCTATACCGCCAAAGATCTAGCCGTATTAGAGGGCCTCGACGCAGTTCGTAAGCGCCCTGGTATGTATATCGGGTCCACTGATTCACGCGGTTTGATGCACTGTCTCTGGGAAATTATCGATAACGCAGTAGATGAGTCCCTTGCTGGTTATTGTAAGAAAATTGATATTAATCTTGAATCAGATGGTTCCGTTGAAGTTCACGATGATGGCCGCGGTATTCCAGTTGATAAAGAACCAAAGACTGGCCTAACTGGCGTTGAAGTTGTTTTAACAAAGCTACATGCTGGTGGAAAATTCGGTGGCGGTTCATATGCAGCTTCGGGTGGTTTGCACGGTGTTGGTGCATCAGTTGTTAACGCATTAGCTGAACGCCTTGATGCCGAAGTAGATCGCAACGGCAAGATTTACTGGATGTCATTTAAGCGCGGCGTTGCTGGCATATTTGAAGGCGATGGACCAAAGGCAACATTTACACCGGCATCAGGTTTGCGCACCATCGGTAAAGTTTCAGCGAAGGTAACTGGTACTCGCATTAAGTGGTGGAGTGATCGCCAGATTTTCCTTAAAGATGCCGAACTAGATATCGAAGAAATTTATGCTCGTGCTCGCCAAACTTCTTATTTGGTGCCAGGCTTAACTTTAATTGTTAATGACAATCGCACGAAGACAAAGACCACAGAAACTTTTTATCACAAAGGTGGAATTTCCGAATACTGCGAATTCATGCAACCTGACCAAGGCATTGGCGAAGTAATTCGCTTAACCGGTTCGGGTCACTACCAAGAGACTGTGCCGGTTCTAGATGATCAAGGCCATATGGTTTCAACCGAAGTTGAGCGCGATATGTTGGTTGACATCGCCCTTAAGTGGGGCAACGAGTTTGCCAATACCAACCGCTCATTTGTAAACATTATTGCAACGCCTAAGGGCGGAACCCACATGACTGGCTTCGAGAAGGCGCTTACCAAGGCCTTTAACGAGACCCTGCGCAGCACTGGAACCTTGAAGAAGAACGAAGCCGATGTTATTAAAGATGACATCCTCGAAGGTCTGACATCGGTTGTGACAGTTCGTATGTCAGAACCACAGTTCGAAGGACAGACTAAGGAAGTTCTGGGCACATCAGCTGCTGCTCGAATTGTTGGTGAAGTTGTTGCCGAAGAGTTAAAGAAATTCTTTGCCACAACTAAGCGCATTGATAAAGCCAATGGCCGTTTGATCCTCGAAAAGGTTGCCGGCGCATCTCGTACTCGTATTTCGGCTCGAGCCCACAAAGATCTGCAGCGCCGCAAAAACGCACTTGAATCTTCTTCTCTGCCAACTAAGCTTTCGGATTGTCGTTCTGAAGATGTTAATCGCACCGAACTATTTATCGTAGAAGGTGACTCCGCACTTGGAACCACCAAGGCTGCTCGTAACTCAGAATTCCAAGCAATCTTGCCTATTCGCGGAAAGATTCTGAACGTCCAAAAAGCATCACTTTCGCAGATGCTAGATGACAAAGAGTGTGGCTCAATTATTCAGGTTATTGGCGCCGGCTCGGGTCGCTCATTTGAATTAGATGATGCTCGCTACGGCCGCATCATCTTGATGTCGGATGCTGATGTTGATGGTGCGCACATTCGTTGTCTACTTCTAACTTTGCTTTATCGCTATATGCGCCCGCTAATTGATGCTGGTCGCGTATTTGCCGCGATCCCACCACTGCACCGCATTGAAACAATGGGTGGTGGCGGCAAAAAGGGTGAATACATTTATACCTATTCAGATGATGAAATGAAGAAGGTAACGGCTGAACTTATTAAGTCTGGCAAGAAGTGGAAAGAGCCGATCCAGCGCTATAAAGGCTTAGGTGAAATGGATGCAGATCAACTGCGCGAAACCACAATGGATCCAGATGCCCGCACTTTGCGTCGCATCACAGTGACCGATGGCGCAGCTGCTGAGGCAATGTTTGAACTGCTAATGGGTAGCGATGTTGCACCACGTAAAGATTTCATTGCTAATGCCGAGATAGATCGCGACAGCATCGACGCTTAGGGGTTTGACCGTTTTTAACCATTTGCGTGACCTGCATTTCCCAGTCCGACATGTTAAGTTTGAGTTCCATTAGACGAGGGGTGTCGTATGACAAATCAAATTGAGATTGCCACAAGTGATGCGATTGCAAATAAGAAAATTGTTTCTCATATTGGAGTAGTAGTTGGAGTGGGAACTGTAGCTTTTGGGCCACTTACAACAAACAAGGCCAAAGGTGCATATATAAAAGCTATTTCTGAATTGAAAAGCAGTGCCCTTGAGAAAGGGGCTAATGCGGTTATCAGTTTGTCCGTCACTACCAATGGAAGTGGGTTTCCATTTTTTCGAGCACAAACAATAATTCTTACCGGCACAGCGGTTAAGGTCGACTAAACATGGATTCAATGAGAGATAAAAAGTATTTGTTTATTGCCTTGATAATTATTGGTACTAGCCCCCTTGGCACCTCGTACATACTGAGTTATCTAAATTATACATTTGTAGGGCTGCGCATCCTGGCAATCCTTTTTCAACTTATCATTTACCCAGCAGCGATTTACATTCACTACTATTGCTTCCAGAGGCTAGGTGCCCTGGGATACAAGCAAGCAGATTTCTTCCGATTCTTTATTCCAATTTATGGAGTTTATTTTGCCTACCAGTTTGGTTCAAAACTTCTGTCAGGAGAAATAGAATTACCCTCATCACCAAAAAATGGTAAAGGGCTAAGTTTTTGAGATTCCAAACCAGAGGAAAGTGATTTCGACGCTTAGTCAATAGCAACTAAGTCGAAGTAATCATCTTTCCAAAGATCTTCATCGCCATCGGGTAACAAAATAACACGTTCAGGTTTGAGAGCTTGTACTGCGCCTTCATCGTGCGAAACCAGAATTACTGCCCCTTGATATTCAGCTAGAGCTGCCAAGATTTCAGCGCGAGATGCTGGGTCAAGGTTGTTTGTTGGCTCATCGAGCAACAAAACATTGGCCGCAGATACAACTAGAACAGCCAAAGCTAAACGAGTTCGTTCACCACCAGATAAAACCTTAACTGGCTTATGAACATCATCGCCAACGAATAAGAATGAGCCAAGCACATTACGTGCTTCAGGTTCGCGAATATCGGGTGTAGCAGCCATCATATTTTCAAGAATTGTGCGTTCGAAATCAAGGGATTCGTGCTCTTGCGCGTAGTAGCCAATCTTTAAACCATGGCCAGCTTCAACTATGCCAGTATCTGATTCAAGTTCACCGGCCAAAATGCGAAGAAGTGTTGTTTTACCAGCACCGTTAAGACCAAGAATTACAACGCGAGAACCTTTATCAATTACGCAACTTACATCTGTGAAAATTTCAAGGGAACCATATGACTTAGAAAGTTCTTCACCCGATAGGGGAGTCTTGCCACAAGGAGCAGGGGTTGGAAAACGTAGCTTTGCGACCTTGTCGGAAACACGGACATCTTCAAGGCCGGAACGTAACTTCTCGGCGCGACGTAACATGCCTTGAGCAGCTGTTGCTTTAGAAGCTTTAGCGCGCATTTTCTCGCCTTGCTTCTGCAAAATTTCAGCACGCTTTTCAGCATTTGCGCGCTCTTTCTTACGGCGGTGCTCATCTTGTTCGCGCTGTAGTAAATATGCCTTCCAACCTAAGTTGTAAACATCGATAACGTTGCGGTTAGCATCTAGATAGAAAACCTTATTTACAACGGTTTCAATCAAGTTAACATCGTGCGAGATGATTACTAGCCCGCCTGAGTACTTGGAAAGGTATTCACGTAGCCAGTTGATCGAATCCGCATCTAAGTGGTTAGTTGGCTCATCGAGCAAAAGAGTTTCGGCACCACTGAAAAGAATTCGAGCAAGTTCAATACGACGACGCTGACCACCTGAAAGTGTGGCTAACTCGTGATCAAAAACTGCCTGGGTAACGCCAAGAGAAGTAGCAATTGCTTCGGCTTCAGCGGTTGCGGCATAACCGCCGGCAGCGCTGAACTCATGTTCAACGCGGGTGTAGCGGTCCATGGCTTTTTCTAGCGCTTCGCCTTCAGAAGTTGCCATCTCTTCTTCGACAACGCGCATGCGATGCGAAATTTGATCAAGATTACGAGCAGACAAGATGCGCTCGATAACGCTGCCGGTTTCTTCGCCAACACGAGGGTCTTGGGGCAGGTAGCCAATCTTGCCAGTGCGATTTACTGCGCCACCTGCTGGCATATTTTCACCAGCTAAAACTTTGGCCAAAGTTGATTTTCCAGCACCATTACGACCAACAAAACCGATGCGATCACCACTGTTAATACGTACGGTTACGCCCTTAACGAGCAGGCGTGCGCCCGCGCGTAGTTCAAGGGCTTGAGTTGAAATCACGTCGCAGTCTAACTGAAGTTTAGGCAGCTGAAATACGAGATTTACGAGGGGTAGCAAATGCTTTGCCGACCTCGGTTAACTCGAGTGAAACCTGAGCTTTGATGCTCTCTTCAGACTTTAATAACGCTGTTAATTCAGCAATAGTCTTCTTGAGTTCCTTGCCTTCAGTTTCTAATTCAATTTTGCTCATCTTGGTTAGACGACGAAGTGGCATATCGAGAATATATGTGACCTGTTCGTCATTTAATTTAAAGTCTTTGATTAACTTCTCTTTAGCAGCTGCTGCATCATCACTGCCGCGAATGATCTTAATTACCTTATCGATATCGATAATTGCCTTAAGTAAGCCATCTACCAGGGTTAACCGAGACGTGGCCTTGGCTTTGCGGAACTCGGAGCGTCGACGCACAACTTCAATACGATGCTCAATAAAGACTTCAAGCAACTTCTTTAGTCCAAGAGTTTGTGGGCGACCGTTTACAAGTGCTACCGCGTTGATCGCGAAAGCATCTTCCATTGGCGTTAACTTAAATAGTTGTTCAAGAACTTTTTCCGGTTCGAAACCATTCTTGATTTCAATAACTACGTTGGTGCCAGTTTGGCCATCAGTTAAATCGATGATGTCTGAAATACCTTGAATCTTCTTAGCTTTAGCTAGGTCGGCGATGCGCTCAACAACTTTTTCAGGGCCAATATTAAATGGCAGTTCTTTAATGGTGATGCCCATCTTGCGTGAAGTCACTTTGCTGATTTCAACGCTAGCGCGCACCTTTACCGAACCTTTGCCAGTTTCATAAGCATCTTGAATTCCTTCGATGCCGACAATCTCGCCACCAGTAGGAAAATCAGGGCCAGGGACAAACTTCATTAACTGCTTAAGGGTTGCCTTTGGGTTTTCAATTAAATATTTAGTTGCCGCAATTACTTCGCCTAAGTTGTGTGGCGCCATATTTGTAGCCATACCAACTGCGATACCGGAACCACCGTTAACCAGCAGGTTTGGATATGCCGCAGGCAGAACTAGTGGCTCTTGTAGTTGGCCATCGTAATTTGGGCCAAAATCAACGGTGTCTTCATCGGTCTCGGCAACCATCGCCATCGCAGCGGTACCTAAACGTGATTCGGTGTAACGCATTGCAGCTGGCCCAGAATCGAGTGAACCAAAGTTTCCGTGACCATCAATTAGCGGCAAACGCATTGAGAAACTTTGCGCCATACGAACAAGTGCGTCATAAATTGCGCTGTCACCGTGTGGGTGCAACTTACCCATTACTTCACCAACTACTCTAGCACTCTTTACATGCCCACGTTCTGGACGTAGTCCCATTTCAGACATCTGATGCAGTATGCGACGGTGAACTGGCTTTAAGCCATCGCGGGCATCAGGAAGT
This sequence comes from Bifidobacterium breve, assembly GCA_945883725.1. Classification (GTDB taxonomy): domain Bacteria; phylum Actinomycetota; class Actinomycetes; order Nanopelagicales; family Nanopelagicaceae; genus Planktophila. The sequence goes on from CAMCXZ010000008.1 coordinate 40,300, forward strand.
GCGCGGGAATAAATTACTGAATATGCGTATTCGAGAAATGATTCTGACATTTCAGATGAAACATCAACGTCAACAATCTTGCCGGGATACTCGCCAGCTTTAGGACCAACTGGTTTTTTCGATTTTGCGGCGCTCTTAGAGGGTGTCTTTGCCGTAGCCATGGCGGTGATTCTGCCAATAAGTTGGGCTAA
>CAMCXZ010000009.1 GCA_945883725.1 Bifidobacterium breve
TCAGTCTACACGGGATTATCTGGATGAATATCTATGCGCCAGCCCGTTAAACGTGCGGCCAAACGGGCATTTTGCCCATCTTTGCCGATCGCAAGTGAGAGTTGGTAATCGGGCACGACTACCTTGGCTGAGCGAGTGAATTCATCGACGACCGTAACGCTGCTTACTTTTGCTGGCGCTAGCGCATTAGCCACAAATGTTGCTGGGTCTTCAGACCAATCGACTATATCGATTTTCTCGCCATTTAATTCATTCATAACTGCTTGCGAACGTGAACCCATTGGGCCAATCAATGAACCTTTAGGGCTAACGCCGGCGCGATGTGAACGAACTGCAATCTTTGTGCGATGCCCTGCTTCGCGAGCAACTGCCATGATTTCAACAATGCGATCAGTAATTTCTGGAACTTCGAGAGCGAATAGTTGTTTAACAAGTGCTGGGTGAGATCGCGACAACATAATCTCTGGTCCCTTTAGGCCTTGCTTTACTTCAACTACGAAACATTTGATGCGATCACCGTGCAGATAAACTTCGCCCGGTACTTGCTCTTGTGGTGGAACTCGTCCTTCAACGCGGCCTAAATTTACGTGAATCATTTTTGGATCGCGGCCCTGTTGCACGATGCCCGAAACTACATCGCCAACTGAAGCGCTGAACTCACCCACGATCTCGGCATCATTTGTTTCGCGCATCTTCAAACGAATTACTTTGCGGATAGTTGCCATTGCGACTTTATCAAAGCCCTCGGGCTCATGAATTTCTTCGCTTTCGCGTACGCCTTCTTCGTTAAAAGTTGGTACCCAAATATGAATCTCGCCAGTTTCGCGATCAACTCGAACGCGAGCATGTGGCTTGGCTTCAGGCAGTTCGCGATAAAGCGAAATAACTTCTTGCTCAATACCTTCGATGATACTGAGAACTGGAATCGATTTTTCAGTAGTAAGCGTTATTAGCGCTTCAAAATCAACATGCATTACTGATCTGCTTTGCGGTTAAATTCAATCTCAACAGTTGCACGCTTAATGTCAGCGAAGGAAACCTGAACTTCTGCTTTTGCGCCAGTCACGGTTACTGCAACTTCATCACTTGCAGCGATTCGTCCTTCGACAACTTCGCCGTTAGTTAGAACCATCTTGATTAAACGGTCATGATTCTTACGCCAGTGCCGCGGCAAAGTTAGTGGGCGTTCAACGCCAGGGGAAGATACTTCGAGAGTAAATGCGGTTTCATCCAGAAATGCGGCTGTATCGAGAAGTGCGGAGATTGCTTTGGTAACCACAGTTACTTGATCAAGATATAACGGAATATCGCCATCGACGATGCAAGTAATAACTCTTGATCTGCCAGCATTTAATATTTCAACATCTTCTAGATAGAAACCGGCCCCTACGACTGCTGGTGTTACTAATTCGCTAATCTGTTCTTTCAGGGCCATTTAAATCTTCCTATCTATTAAGTTGTGAGCGTAATTCTAACCTATGAATTAGAAGGTTTTGAACGTATCAAGTGCGACCTTAATGATTAGAGCAACGGTTACTACTAAGAAAACTTTTCGTACTAGCGTTGAACCGCCACGAATTGCTAGCTTGGCCCCGATAATCGCACCGGCCACATTGGCAATAGCCAGGGTTAATCCGATCTGCCACAGGATCACCCCATTTAAACCAAAGACAATAATTGCGCCTAAGTTGGTTGAAACATTTACCACCTTGGCTATGGCGGATGCGCTTAAGAACGCAAAGCCCAGACCGACCATGGCCAGGACTAAGAAGGAACCAGTACCTGGCCCAAAGATGCCATCGTAGAAACCAATGATGGCGGCAATTAAAATTCCGAGCAGAGTGCGATGTTTTGTCGAATGTTTCATCGCTTCAACTTGGCCTAGATCTGGCTTAGTAAAGGTGTAGATAGCAACTGCAATCAGAAGTACTAATACAACTGGTCGGAAATATTGCGTCGGTAGCCGTGAAGCAAGTGATGCTCCCCCGATTGAGCCAAGTAACGCTGGGATAACTAGGGCAAGTAGAAACTTAGGGTCACTTTTAACGCTCTTGCGATAAAGCCGAGCTGACGCGGTTGTGCCAAAAATCGAGATTGATTTATTAGTTCCTAATACTTCGACAGTTTTGAAATCACTTAAACCAATTAACAATGCGGGTAATTGGATTAATCCGCCGCCGCCTGCAATTGCATCAATTAAGCCAGCGCCGAACGCAGCGATAAAGAGAAAAAACAGGGTGTAGAGCGATAGATCGGAGAGCATTACTTACTTTGCGGCAGCCAATAATGCAGTGATTGCATTGACCGCTTCGCCAACTGCAACTTCACTCTTCTCGCCACTCTTACGAACTCGAACTTCGACGTTGCCATTTGCTAGTGCTTTACCGACAACAACGATAATCGGGTTACCAATTAACTCAGCATCTTTAAACTTAACGCCCGCACTTGGATCGCGACGATCATCAAGCATTACCGAAATTCCAGTTGCCTCTAGTTTGGTACCAAGATCAAGGGCGGCTTCGAATATCGCATCTTCTTTCCCGGTTGCCACAATATGTACTTTGGCCGGCGCTAAATCAACTGGCCAATTAAGACCGATTTCATCGTGGGTTTGTTCAGCGATAGCGGCAACGGCGCGTGATACACCGATTCCGTAGGAACCCATGGTGACAATCTGCGATTTTCCATTTTGATCAAGCACCGTCAGATTAAGCGCTTCGGCATACTTGCGACCAAGTTGGAAAATATGGCCGATCTCAATTGCGCGATCAATTACAACTGGTGTCGCGCACACTGGGCAAGCATCGCCGGCGCGAACCTCGGCAGCTTCAACGTAAGCATCTGGTATGAAATCACGACCATTAACCACATTGCGAGCGTGACGATCTTTTTCGTTTGCACCAGTTACCCATGAAGTACCGGGGGCAATTCTTGGATCGGCATAAACGGTAATGCCAGATTTCTTAGCATCCTGTGGCCCGATGTAACCCTTAACTAGGGCTGGGAACTTAGCGAAATCAGCATCTTCAAATACGCGCAGTTCATGAATGCCGCCAATGTTTTCTTGGAAGCGCTTTAGATCTACTTCACGATCACCTGGCACTAGTACACATATTGCTTTGTTATCTGCCATCAGCATTACATTCTTTAAAGTATCGGCGCTAGTAAATCCGCCACCAAACTTATTGTTTATCAATTCAACTAAGGTATCGATGGTTGGCGTATTTGGAGAATCAAAAGCTTCAGCAGCCGGCGTTGCTGATGAGTCAACGCTGGCAACTTTAGTAACCATCGCTTCGACGTTTGCGGCAAAGCCACACTTAGGGCAGAGCACATAGGTATCTTCACCAGTTGAACATGGCGCTAAGAATTCTTCAGATTTTGAACCGCCCATAGCGCCAGAGACGGCCTTAACAATGTTGTACTTCATGCCTAAGCGATCAAAAGTCTTTACATACGCTTCGCGATGGTTTTGGTAGGAAACTTCTAGACCAGCGTCATCAATATCGAAGGAATAAGAATCTTTCATCACAAATTCGCGGCCGCGGATAATTCCACTACGTGGTCGGGCTTCATCGCGGAACTTAGTCTGAATCTGATAAATGCTAAGTGGTAGATCTTTATATGATGAGTATTCGCCTTTAACCATCAAGGTAAACATTTCTTCATGGGTTGGGCCTAGTAAGTAGTCGCCGCCTTTGCGGTCTTGCAAGCGAAATAGGGCTGGGCCGTATTCTTCCCAGCGATTAGTAGCTTCATAGGCATCGCGTGGCAAAAGGGAAGGAAAATTTACTTCTTGAAAGCCAGCGGCATCCATCTCTTCGCGGATCACTCGCTCAATATTGCGAAGTGTGATTACGCCAAGTGGTAGCCAGGAATAAATTCCGGCCGCAATACGGCGCACGTATCCGGCGCGAACCAATAGTTTGTGGCTAGCTACTTCAGCATCGGCTGGATCATCACGAAGGGTGCGTAGAAAAAGCGTCGACATCTTTAGCATCAGGAAGTGCTCACAACTGGCTCACCTGAGGCAACGCCGGCAGCCTCCATCTCTTCAGCTAAACGCATTGCTTCTTCAATTAAAGTTTGAACAATCATTGATTCCGGCACAGTCTTAATTACTTCGCCTTTAACAAAGATCTGACCTTTGCCGTTACCTGATGCGACACCAAGATCTGCCTCGCGTGCTTCGCCTGGGCCGTTTACAACACAGCCCATTACTGCAACGCGAAGTGGAACTGTCATTCCTTCTAGGCCTGCCTGTACTTGTTCAGCCAAGGTGTAAACATCTACTTGGGCGCGACCACATGATGGGCAGGAAACAATTTCTAACTTACGTTGGCGCAGATTTAGCGATTCTAGAATTGAGATTCCGACTTTAACTTCTTCAACTGGAGGTGCTGAAAGTGAAACGCGAATCGTGTCGCCGATTCCTTCAGCCAATAAAATTCCAAATGCCGTGGCAGATTTAATTGTGCCCTGGAAAAGTGGGCCAGCTTCTGTAACACCTAAGTGCAGCGGGTAGGTAGTTTGCGCTGCAAGTAAACGATAAGCCTTAACCATAGTTACTGGGTCATGATGTTTTACCGAGATCTTGATATCTGAAAAACCATGCTCTTCGAAAAGGGAGGCTTCCCAGATCGCTGATTCAACTAGCGCTTCAGGAGTTGCTTTTCCATACTTGGCTAACAAACGTGGATCTAACGAACCAGCATTTACACCGATGCGAATTGGAATACCAGCATCGCCGGCAGCCTTAGCAACTTCTTTAACTTTGTCATCGAACTGCTTGATGTTGCCTGGGTTAACGCGCACTGCTGCGCAACCAGCATCAATGGCTGCGAAAATATATTTTGGTTGAAAGTGAATATCAGCGATCACTGGAATCTGTGACTTCTTGGCAATCTGCGCCAAAGCGTCGGCATCATCTTGGCTCGGCACCGCAACACGTACAATCTGACATCCAGAGGCAGTTAACTCAGCAATCTGTTGCAGGGTGGCATTTACATCAGAGGTCAAAGTTGTGCACATTGATTGCACGCTGACCTGTGAATCACTACCTACCCCAACTTTGCCAACTTGAAGCTGACGGGTTTTGCGGCGTGGGGCTAAAGCGGCAGGAGGTGCTGCGGGAATTCCAAGATCAACCATGGTGCCATTCTGCCCTAAGTGCGGCCTGAAGCGCTAAAGATTCAGATTTACTGGATTAAAAATGTCTGCCACAAGGAGCATGACGGTCAGTACTGCCAATAAAACAAAGACCACCATCGTAATTGGCGTAAGCACATTTACATCGATTGGACTTGGTCTTGGCTTACCCCGCAAGCGAGCAAAAAACGCCCTGATTTCATCGGCAATCGCAACTGCCATATGGCCACCATCAAGCGGCAAGATTGGCAATAAATTAAAGACGCCAACAAAGAAATTAAGGCTGGCCACAATTAGTAAGAATGCCCCGATGCGTTCTGACCAAGTCATTTGGTCAGAGGCTGTAACTTGGCCAGAAACTGCAGCCACCCCAACAATGCCGATTAAGCCATCGACATCGCGTTCTTCGCCTTGAAAGGTTTGACCCCAAAGGGAAGGAATTTTGGCTGGCAGTGAAATTAAGGATTTCACACTAGAAACCAAGAACTCTTTACTTAGTGAAATCGAATCTTTGGTGGCTTTGATTGGATCGCTGCGAACATTTGCTACTTCATTGATGATGCCAAGAATGCCGCGCACTTCGCCATTAACTTCGCGTTGAACTGGAGTCGCGTTAATTGTGATCTTTTCACCGTCACGATAAATCGAAAGAGTTAGCTCTTTACCCGCTGAATCACGGATTATCTGAACATCATCAGCCCAATTCTCAACCGGCTTGTTGTTAATCGCCATGATGTAATCGCCAGCTTTAATGCCAGCTGCCTTGGCCGGTGATGGCTCTGAAGAGCTAGTACAGACTTCACTCGCAATTGGAATACAGTCTGAAACTTGGGCTACTTGCGGCGTAATGCGATTAGTGCCAATGCCTATAAATAGGATTAGCAAAATCACGAAACCTAAAACAAAGTGTAGAAAAGAACCAGCGCTAAGTACGATCAATTTACGCCCCGAAGATGCTTTGATAAAAGCGCGATCTTCTTCGCCCAAATCCATTTCGTCACGAACCGTCATGCCTGAGATTCGGCAATAGCCGCCAGCTGGAATCGCCTTAATGCCAAACTCAGTTTCGCCACGTTGCGTAGACCAGATGCGCTTGCCGAAACCAAGGAAAAACTCGGTGACTTTCATGCCGAATTTACGAGCAGTTATGTAGTGGCCAAATTCATGCACCATCACTGAAAAGAGCAACGCTGCCACAAATGCCACTATGCCGATAAATTCCATTACTTCGCCACTTTCTCAAGGATCTCGCCCGCTACTTTACGGGCATCATTCTCGATGGCACTGACATCGGCGAGATCTCTAATTGGATTCACAGCCGAACCTAACTTCTGCACGGCTAAATCAACGCTTTCAATAATTGAGTTAAACGAGATCTGGCCAGCAAGGAAGGCAGCTACAGCAACTTCGTTTGCCGCATTGAAAATTGCCGGCAATCCCCCACCCAACTCGCCACATCTGCGAGCTAGTTCAATTACCGGGAATCGTTCATTATCAATTGGTTCAAATTCGAAAGTGTGTGCTTGCGACCAATCCATCGTCTTAGTAGCACCGGGTAATCGCACTGGCCAATTAATGGCATAGGCAATTGGACCTTTCATATTTGGTGGGCTTAACTGCGCAAGGGTTGAACCATCAACGTACTCGACCATTGAATGCACAATCGATTGCGGATGAATCACAGCTTCGATCTGGCGATATGGCATACCAAATAAATAATGTGCCTCAATAATTTCAAGTGATTTATTCATAAGCGTTGCTGAGTTAATTGTGACCACCTGACCCATTGCCCAAGTTGGGTGCGCAAGCGCTTCAGCAATCGTGACATCGTTTAAATCACGGCGATTTCTAAATGGCCCACCACTTGCAGTTAAAACTAATTTAGCGATTTCGGACTTCTTGCCCGCCATTGCGCTCTGCCAAATTGCACTATGTTCAGAATCCACTGGAATCAATTGGTTTTCTGCGGCCCGTGACATTACTAATTCACCGGCAGCGACAAGTGATTCTTTATTTGCTAGCGCTAACTTATTGCCAACTTCTAGCGCTGCCAGAGTTGGCCCTAAGCCGATTGAACCAGTGATGCCGTTAAGCACTACTTCGCAAGTAATTGCCGCGATTTCACTGGCCGCATTAAGGCCATCAATTACCGTAACGCCCGGCAGGGCTTCGCGAATTACCTCGGCATTGATTACTACGCCGATTACTTGAACTTTATACGTGCGGGCTTGCTCAATAATCGCAGCTGGATTAGTCCCATAAGCACTGATTGCGACTACGTTAAAAACTCCTGGGTGAGCCGCAACTATTTCAAGTGCCTGCACACCGATTGAACCGGTTGAACCGAGAATTACTAAATCACGCATTTATTATCGATCAAGCAAGTTCTGCGTTGGTGAATATGGAGTGCCATTGCGACGTTTAGCAATTGCACTTAGCGCTTCGAGAACAACACGGTTCGCCAAGATAGCAGTGATGTCAGCGCTATCAAATGCTGGCGCTACTTCAACTACATCAATACCGACAATTGGTAGCTCTAAGCAAATCCGGCGCACTGCTTCGAGCAATTCGCGGCTAGTCATGCCACCAGGTTCAGGGGTGCCAGTACCTGGCGCCATTCCGGGATCAACTACATCGATATCAACAGATAAGAAAACGCCGTCACATTGATTAGTTAACGTTGCAAAAGATTCATCAAGAACTGCGGCCAGCCCACGATGATGAATCTCAGTCATTTCGTAACTGCGCATTCCTTGATCGCGCATCCAATTTAGAGTTTCGTTATCTGGCCAGTAGCCACGCAAACCTAATTGCAAGAAACGATCGCCGCGCACAAAACCGCCATCGATTAATCTGCGCATTGGAGTGCCATGACCAACGAGTGCGCCCATTTGATCTGCGCCAGTATCTGCGTGTGCATCAAAGTGAATCATCGAAATTTTGCCTAGGCCGCGATGTTTAGCAATTCCAGCAACATCGGCCGATGCGATTGAATGATCGCCACCAAGAATTACTGGAATTATGCCAGCGCGAGAAATCTGCTCAGTTGCATTCGCCAATACTTCAAGGGAAGCAACTAGATCTCCGCCAGGCATTAACAAATCGCCAGCATCATAAACTTTAAGATCTTTAAGGCCATCAGTGCGCAAAGCTAAGTGCGGACGTTCACCATCGTGCGGCAAATAATCGCCACCACGAATTGCTTGTGGACCAAATTTTGCACCAGATCTATGTGAAGTTCCGGAATCAATCGGTGCGCCCAGAATAATTACATCGGCATCGGCATAACTAGCTGGCACCTCAAGATCACAGGCCGGAATGCCAAGGAAGGTAAAGCTGGGGCCGTACAGATTGCCGTAATTGGTCATGCGCTCACTTTACGCTTACGACCCACAATCTGCCCAGTTATCACGATTGCCAGCGCTAAGAAAAACATTGCCGAACCAATTACGTTGGCCTGTGCCGGAATACCACGGGCAGCTGAGGCATAAACAAACTCCGGGAACGTTTTTATCGTGCCCGAATTGAAGTTGGTAATGATGTAATCATCAAAAGATAAGCTAAATGCAAGTAGCGCAGCGGCTGCAATTCCTGGTGCTACCAGCGGCAAAGTAACGCGGCGGAAAGTTTCGCGTTCGTTGGCATAAAGATCCATCGCCGCTTGCTCAAGACGCGGATCTAAGCTGGCGATTCGGGCTTTTACGGTTACCACCACAAATGAGATGCAGAAAACCACGTGTGCAATTACGGTTGGCCAAAAACCAGGGTTGATTTGAAATACTAAGAAAAGTGAAAGTAGCGAAGCACCTAGAACAATTTCGGGAGTTGCCATGGGCAAGAAAATCATTAAGTTAGAAGTTGAACGACCCTTAAAGCTATAGCGACCGATTGCAAAAGCAATCATGGTGCCCAGAATTGTAGAAAAAAATGTTGCTAAGAAACCAATTTTAATTGAGTTTGCAAGTGCGGTACAAACTTCTGGAGCACCGCATGGGTTCTGCCAGTTATCGAAAGTAAAACCTTTCCAGATCAAGTTGCTCTTGCCTGAATCATTAAAGGAGAAGGCAAATGTGTAAGCAACTGGAATAAAGAGATAGGTAAATGCGAATACCGCATAAATACGGATTAAATTACGGCCAATCCAGCGCGAGATACGAGCGCCAGTTGGAATGTGAGGAATCGTGGCATCTTTAACTTTATGACTCATACCAATTCCTCGGTTCCGGCTTTGCGCACATAGACAGTTACCAGAATCAAAATAACTATCATCAGCGTAAATGAAAGAGCGGCAGCCGTTGGGTAATCGACAATTTTAAGATAACGCGACTCAATCACGTTACCGATCATCTTGGTATTTGGGCTACCCAAAATTGCCGCGTTTACATAGTCGCCGGCTGCCGGGATAAAGGTAAGCAACGTGCCTGCAACCACACCTGGCATTGAGAGCGGCAAAGTCACTCTGCGGAATGTCGTAAAGCCATTGGCATATAGATCGCCAGAGGCTTCTAGTGTGCGTGGATCAATCCGATCAATCGAGGCATAAAGTGGCAATGTCATAAACGGCAGGAAGTTATAGGTCATACCCATAACAACTGCAAAAGAAGTCGAGGTCAGAGTTGTGCTATCGCTAATGATGCCAATGGTTCGAAGCGTTGGAACTACGAAGCCTTCTTCGCCAAGTATCTGTTTCCAGGCCACGGTGCGAAGTAAAAAGGAGGTAAAGAATGGTGCGATCACTAGAATCAACATAAAGTTCTTTAGCTTGCCACCTTTAAGTGCGATGGCATACGCCAGCGGATAGGCAATTGCTAGTGCTAACAAAGTTGCGATAGTCGCGTAAACAAAGGAGCGACCGAATTGCTCTTTATTTTCCAAGAAAGCATCAAGGTAATTTGAAAAACGCAGCGTCTGCTCAAATTGACCGGTATCTCCCCCGCCGACCGGCGTCTGGGTTGAAGTTTGAGCCAAGTTCATAATCGGCAGAATAAAAAATGTAAACAAGAAAGCAAAACCCGGTAAGAGTAGAAGGTATGGAGTACGGATCTTGCGCATTACTTTTTTACTCTTCGTCTAGTTCTTCAGGATTAACTTCAGAACCAGCAGTTGCATCTTCATCGCCGCGAAGACCAAAGGTAAAGACTGGCTCCCAAGAGATATTGACTTCTTCATCTTTGTTAAATGGCGCAACACCATCGTCGTTTTGCTCGAAGACCATAAGTTCTTGTCCCCATGGCATTTCAACTTGATATTGAGTCGATACGCCGATGTAGGAAACATCTTCAATATGTCCGCCGGTTAAAATGTTTCCAGAAGTTGGCGTACCTAAACGAGAGATACGGAACTTCTCTGGACGAATACCGGCATAAATTGACTGATCATTTGCGTGTGAGCGATTCTTTGGCAACGAAATCTTCTGGCCAAATACATCAACAACATGCGAATCGCCATCGTTACCGCTAATGGTGCCCTTAATCAAGTTTGATTGACCTAAGAAGTTAGCCACAAACGCCGTCTTTGGATTGTCATAAAGGTCTGCTGGTGAGCCCATTTGCTCAATCTGCCCCTCATTCATAACTGCAATCGTGTCAGCCATGGTCATAGCTTCTTCTTGATCATGTGTTACGTGCACGAAAGTTAAACCAACTTCTTTTTGAATCCACTTAAGTTCAATCTGCATTTGGCGACGAAGCTTTAGATCAAGTGCGCCAAGTGGTTCATCAAGTAAAAGCAGAGCCGGGCGGTTAACAATTGCGCGAGCTAGCGCAATACGCTGCTGTTGACCACCAGATAACTGTGTTGGTTTGCGTTGCGCTAAGTGAGGCAACTCAACTAAATCAAGAACTTTATCTACTGCTGCCTCAACATCTTTGATTCCGCGACGGCGTAAACCGAATGCGATATTTTCATAGATAGTTAAATGCGGAAATAGCGCATAGTTCTGAAAGACCGTATTGATCGGACGCTGATACGGCTTAGTTGTAGTGATATCGGTGCTACCCAAGTGAATGCTGCCAACGGTTGGTTCCTCAAGCCCTGCGATCATTCGCAGAGTTGTAGTTTTGCCACAACCAGATGGCCCCAGCAGCGCGAAGAATGATCCTTCGGGAATTACTAACGAAAGATCATCTACGGCAGTGAAATCCCCATAACTCTTCGTAAGTCGAGTTAAGCGCAGGTCACCTTTTGCTGAAATAGAATCCTTGGTCACCTATTAGCCTTAGTTGCCTTGCGCTTGTTGGAACGCTTCAGCCCAAGTGGTTTCTTCAGCTGGAGTAAGGGAACGGAAAACGTTTAGCTTGGCTGACATCGCATCATCAGGGAAGATGTATGAACTAGTTGCGAGTTCAGGAGCGATCTTTTCCATCTCAGCTTGAGCGCCCTGAACTGGGCAAACATAATTTACATATGCCGCTACTTCAGCTGCTACTACTGGATCGTAGTAGTAGTTAATTAGCTTCTCAGCATTTAGCTTGGCATCTGCGCCAACTGGGGTTGGGATAATGAAGTTATCACCTGAGATAGTTCCGCCTGATTCTGGAATTGCGAAATCAAACTTACCTTCGTTTTCAGAGGCCAAGATGAACATATCGCCAGACCAGCCAATTACAGCGGTGGCATCGCCTGAAGTTAGATCTTCAGCATATTCGTTGCCCTTAACGCCACGAATCCAGCCATCAGAAATCTTGCCTTCCATGAAATCAACTGCGTCCATGAATTGATCTTCAGTAACTGTTTGTAGATCAACGCCTTGGGAAAGCAGAATGATTCCGATGGTGTCGCGCATTTCAGAGAGAACAACAATCTTGCCCTTGTTCTGCGGTGCGAATAAATCATCAAGTGTGCGAACACCCTTTGGATTTGTTTTTGTGTTCCAACCAAAACCACCCATGATGCCTTGCCAGGTAAGTGTGGATTCACGATTTGGGTCAAATGAAGGTGATGCAAGTGAGTCAAGAATGTTTACGCGATTTGGAATGTTAGCGAGATCAAACTTCTGCGCATAACCCAAACGGATCCAACGTGCTGCCATCCAGTCAGTTGGTGTTACAACGTCATAACCAATATCTTCATTGAGCTTTAGCTGTGCTTGCACTTTGCCATAGAACTCATCGTTATCGTTGTAATCTTCAAAATACTTTGCAGCGATTCCGTTGGCTGCGCTAAATGCTTCAAGCGTTGGATACTTCTTAGTATCTTCGTCGTAATCTAAAAACAACGGCCAGTTACCCCAACGCACTGTGCTGGCATCGCCACCACTTCCTGCGCTATCGGATCCACCAGACCCACATGCCGCTAATAAACCGGCCGCACCAACTGCGCCAGTACCTGCGATTAGTCCACGACGAGTAACTTGCGAATTAATTATCGCGCGCGCCTCAGGTGAGAGATCTTTTTTAGAAACCTTCTTTGACATTTATTTGCTCCTTCACAGGTCGTGCAAGTTTGGGGTTATCAGGCCTTCTTCTTGTTAGTGGGTGGACGGGTTTAACGAGCGTAATTATGGACTATTACGCGCCTAGATTCGACATTACATGCTTAATTCGAGTGTAATCTTCAAAACCATAACTAGATAGATCTTTGCCATAGCCCGAGCGCTTAAAGCCGCCGTGTGGCATTTCGGCCACAATCGGAATATGGGTATTGATCCAGACGCAGCCGAAATCGAAGGCTCGAGATAGGCGCATGGCGCGGCCATGATCCTTGGTCCAGATGCTCGAGGCCAGGCCATAATCGACGCCATTGGCTAGGGAAATCGCCTCTTCTTCAGTGGCAAACTTCTGAATAGTAATGACTGGTCCGAAAATTTCGTTCTGGATCATCTCGTCGTCTTGCTTGAGATCGGCGATCACAGTTGGCGCGAAGAAGTAGCCCGGCTGCTCAAGTTGCTTGCCGCCAGCGACGATCTTGGCATGGGCAGGAGTGCGATCGACAAAGCCCTTAACGCGAGCTAGCTGATTAGCGTTATTTAGCGGGCCAACGAGCGCATCACTATCTGGCATGCCGACGGCGATGTTATTGGTGGCTTGATCTGCCAACTTGGCCACCATTGCGTCATAGACACCAGCTTGAACTAAGACGCGAGTAGCTGCTGTGCAATCTTGACCAGAATTAAAGAAGCCAGCAACTGCAATACCTTCAGCGGCGGCATCAAGATCGGCATCATCGAATACAACAACAGGTGCTTTGCCGCCGAGTTCAAGATGCACGCGCTTTAGTTGTGAAGCGGCCGCAGTTGCAACTTCAGTACCAGCGCGAACTGATCCAGTAATTGAAACCATAACTGGTGTTGCGTGATCGACTAGTAATTTTCCAGTTTCGCGTTCGCCGCAAATAACATTAAAGACACCGGCAGGTAAGAATTCACTCATTACTTGTGCCATAAATATTGTTGAAGCTGGTGTTGTATCACTTGGCTTTAACACCACAGTATTACCAGCTGCAATCGCAGGTGCCCATTTCCAAACTGCCATCATCATTGGATAGTTCCACGGAGTCACTTGTGCGCAAACGCCAATTGGCTCACGACGAATAAATGAAGTCATGCCGTGCATGTATTCGCCAGCTGACTTACCTTCAAGGTTGCGAGCAGCGCCGGCAAAGAAACGAATTTGATCAATCATCGGCGGCACTTCTTCAGAAGTTGTTACAGCAATTGGCTTACCTGTGTTGCGGCATTCAATTGCAATAATTTCATCGGCGCGAGCTTCAAGTGCATCGGCAATTTTTAGTAGGGCACGTTGACGCTCGGACGGTGTTGAATCGCGCCATGATACGAAAGCATCGGACGCGGCTTTCATCGCAGCATCAACATCAGCGGCGTTTGATTTCGGCGCAGTCGCATAGACCTCACCAGTTGCTGGGTTAATTAATTGAGTGACTTCGCCAGATGAGCCAGGGACTGATTTGCCGTTAATGAAATTCTGTAGTTGTTCCATAAGCCCTAGCCTACGACGAGATGCTTTTATTTGGCTAGTTCGGCAGCGGCTAATTGGCCGCAGGCCCCATCAATTTCGCGGCCACGAGTATCGCGCACCGTTGTTGGCACACCATAACTTTCTAGGACCCGGACGAATTCGAGTTCATCCTCGTGGCGCGATGCGGTCCATTTCGAACCAGGTGTTGGGTTTAGCGGAATCAAATTTACGTGGGCATTGCGGTTCTTAAGCAGACGACCCAATAGATCTGCGCGCCAAGCCTGGTCATTAATATCGCGAATTAGCGCGTATTCAATTGAATAGCGACGCCCAGTCTTCTTTTCATAATCATCAGCTGCGGCCAAAACTTCGCGCACTTTATAGCGCGAGTTAATTGGCACTAAGGAATCTCGCAGCTCATCATCAGGAGTGTGTAGCGAAATTGCTAACGTCACATTTAGATCTTCGGCCATCAACTTTTCAATTCCGTTAACTAAGCCAACTGTAGAAACTGTTACCGAGCGAGCACTAATGCCCAAACCATTGGGATTCTCATCGGTGATATTTCGCAGGGTGCGAGCAACCGCGTTGTAGTTAGCAAGTGGTTCGCCCATGCCCATGAAAACAATATTTGAAAGTCGAGTTGGTCCACCAGGTAGTTCGCCATTAGCGCAGGTGCGCGCAGCAGCCACAATTTGTTCAGTAATCTCACCCGCAGATAAGTTACGAGTTAAGCCGGCTTGGCCAGTTGCACAGAACGGACAGTTCATGCCGCAACCAGCTTGGGAAGAAATACAAACAGTGGTGCGATCTGTGTAACGCATTAAAACAGATTCAACTAAAACGCCATCATGTAATTTCCAGAGATCTTTACGAGTCATCCCGTTATCGCAAGTAACTGTGCGCACCAATTTAATTAGCGACGGGGTTAGCGCATCAGCAAGTGCTTGACGTGAATCTGCTGGAATATCAGTCCAGGTACTTGGGTCATGAGCTAAGTGCGAGAAGTAATGGGTTGCTACTTGATTTGCCCGATAGCCCGGAAAACCAAGTTCAGTCGCCCATGCTTTGCGATCGGCAGGTGCTAAATCAGCTAGATGCTTAGGTGCTTTCTTGCGCTGTACTGGTTCATCGAAAACTAACTTTATTTCTTCCATTTATAGGTACCTACGAACTAATTCGAGCGTTAACCAGAGCGCTGGGGCAGACAGTAGGACTGAATCCAAACGATCAAGAATTCCGCCATGGCCGGGCAGCAGTGATCCCATATCCTTTAAATGTAAATCGCGCTTCATGGCACTTTCAATTAAATCGCCACTTGTTGCAGTAAAGACAATCAATAGGCCGACGATTGCTCCGATAAACCATTGAATATCTAGGACGTAATGAAACATCAAACTGCCACCTAAAGTGGTGAATACGATGGAGCCAATTAGACCTTCCCAAGATTTCTTAGGACTAATTTTTGGTGCCATTGGATGTTTACCAATTAAAACACCAACGAAATATCCGAAAGTGTCATTACAGCCAACCAGAATTACAAAGGTCATAACTTGAGCCAAACCATTTGATTCATTACTGAGCAGAATTAAGAAGCCAGCTAAGAATGGCAAGTAAACCAAAACTAAAGTTGTGGCAGTTGCACTTGCTACAAAACCTTCGGGTCCATTGCGCAATAAGCTAATTAGCAAGATCGGCAAGGCCACAGCAGTTGCCACGGCTAACCCAGCGACTCCCCCTTGCCAGGTGGCAGCCGATAAGCCGATTGTTGCCAAGATCAGAGCATTAGTTGGGATATTTGTCTCTACTTGAGCAAAAGCTCGTGAGATTTCGCGAATACCCAAACAAACCGCCAGCGTTACCAGGGCGGCAAAAATAATTGGTTCGAAAGCTAGTGAAAACCAAACCAATGCGACCAACGAAAGTGAAACCAGAATCGAAGGACCGAGCTTGCGGCCGGCACGACGATTAATGGCATCGTTAATCGAATGGAGATCGTCCATGGGTTTACAAACTCCTTATACCTCGAGGAGTTCGGCCTCCTTGTGCTTTAACAATTCATCAATCATGGTGGTGTGATCACCAGTCATTTTTTCTAATTCTTTTTCGGCGCGAGTTAAATCATCTTTACCGATATCGCCATCTTTTTCAGCTTTTTCTAACGCTTCTTTTGCTGCGCGACGAATATTGCGGATTGAAATCTTGGCATCTTCGCCTTTTGTCTTAACCACTTTTACATATTCCTTGCGGCGTTCTTCAGTTAATTGGGGAAAGCTAACGCGAATAACCACGCCATCGTTACCTGGATTAACACCTAAATCTGAATCGCGAATCGCCTTTTCAATGCTGGCCATAGCGCCTTTATCAAATGGTGAAACGATTGCCATGCGGGCCTCTGGAACTTGAATTGAAGCTAATTGGGAAAGAGCGGTGTAGGTGCCGTAGTAATCAACCATGATTTTGTTGAAAAGGGCTGGGTTAGCGCGACCGGTGCGAATACTTGCAAAATCTTCTTTCGCAACAGTTACCGCTTTATCCATCTTGCTGGTTGCATCGCCTAGCGTTGCTGCTACATCTGCCATTTGGTTTCCCGCCTAACTTAGTGATCACCGCTTATGCGACGATCGTGCCAATCGATTCGCCACGAACGGCGCGAGCAATATTTCCATTTGTCATTAAATCAAAGATCACAATCGGCAACTTATTCTCACGACAAAGCGCAAATGCTGCAGCATCTGCCACGGCAAGTGACTTACTCAAAACTTCATCATAGGAAATTGATTCGTACTTAGTTGCCGTTGGATCTTTCTTTGGATCAGCTGTGTAAACGCCATCGACGCCACTCTTTGCGAGCAACAAGGCTTCGGCGCTAATTTCAAGTGCGCGTTGCGCCGAAACTGTGTCAGTTGTGAAGAATGGCATTCCAGCGCCAGCACCAAAAATAACTACCCGACCTTTTTCCAAATGGCGAATGGCGCGAAGTGGAATATAAGGTTCGGCCACCTGGCCCATTGTGATCGCGGTTTGCACACGAGTTGCGATGCCTTCTTTTTCAAGAAAATCTTGTAACGCTAAACAATTCATAACTGTGCCGAGCATGCCCATGTAGTCAGCTCGAGAACGATCCATGCCGCGCTGTTGTAGCTCGGCGCCGCGGAAGTAATTACCGCCACCAACAACTACTGCTACTTGAACACCAGTGCGAACAACGTCGGCAATTTGGCGAGCAACATCTTGCACAACATCAGGGTCAACCCCGATGCCTTTTGCGCCACCGAAAACTTCACCAGAAAGTTTAAGGAGCACTCTTCCGTATGTACCTCGTGTACCCGGCATGAGCGCTCCTTATCCTCTACTGATTATGTGGTGAGTGTATTCGGCAGTTGGTTTCCTGTTATTGACCCACGCGGAAGCGGAAGAATGCAGTCACGTCAGTGCCCGCTTCGTCCAGAATCTGCTTAACGCTCTTCTTGGCATCCTTAGCAAATGACTGCTCGATCAAGGAAACTTCCTTAACGTAGCCAGTTACGCGGCCTTCGACGATCTTTGAAAGTGAAGGTTCGGTCTTGCCTTCGTTGCGTGCTGTTTCTTCAGCTAGACGACGCTCATTTTCAATCGCATCGGCTGGAACATCTTCGCGCTTCACATAAAGGGGTGCAAAAGCTGCAATGTGCTGAGCAACATCCTTACCAACTTCGCCAGCTTCCTTGGTCAACTGAACAAGAACGCCAACTTGTGGTGGTAGATCTGGGCTAGTGCGGTGCATGTAAACGCCAACTGGTGAACCAGTTAGAACTCCGATGCGACGAATTTCAATCTTCTCGCCAAGTGTTGCATTGCCTTCATCAACTGTGGTTTGCACAGTTTTACCTGTTGCCATAGTTGAAGCAAGGAACGCATCAACATCTGCAATCTTGGCTGATTCTAAATGTGCAACTAGCTCTTCAGCTAGCTCTTGGAAACGCTCGCCCTTTGCTACGAAATCTGTTTCGCAGTTAAGTTCAAGAATTACGCCAAGGTTGCCGCTAACGCGTGAAGTCACTAGACCGTTTGAAGTCAGGCGTCCTTCGCGCTTAGTAACACCCTTTTGACCTTTAACGCGAATGATTTCGACAGCCTTGTCGTAATCTCCGTCTGCTTCGTCAAGTGCTTTCTTGCAATCGAGCATTCCTGCTGCAGTTGCTTCGCGCAGCTTCTTTACATCTTCAGCCGTGTAAGCCACTTATGCCTCCGGAGTTGTCTCGGCTGCAGGTGTTGCAGCACTTTCTAGTAATTCAGCAGCAACAGCAGCATCTGCTACAGCTGCTTCGGCAGGCTTTGCTTCAGCAGCTGCAGTTGCGCCACGGGCTGCAAGACCAGCTACAACAGCATCAGTGATAACGCGAGTTAGCAGACCGATTGAACGGATTGCATCATCGTTACCAGGAATCTTGAAATCAACTTCGTCTGGATCGCAGTTAGTATCTAGAACAGCGATAACTGGAATTCCCAGCTTCTTAGCTTCTTGAACTGCTAAGTGCTCTTTCTTGGTGTCGATAACCCAAATTGCGCTAGGCAACTTGGTCATGTCACGAATACCGTTTAGGTTCTTCTGTAGCTTCTCGCGCTCGCGACGAAGAACTAGAAGTTCTTTCTTAGTTAGCAACTGATCGTTTGCATTTTCTAGCTTCTCAAGTTCCTTAAGACGCTGAATTCGCTTGTATACAGTTGGGAAGTTTGTAAGCATTCCACCTAACCAACGCTCTGTTACGTAAGGCATACCTACGCGAGCTGATTGCTGAATGATTGGTTCGTGTGCTTGCTTCTTGGTACCAACGTAGAGAATGTGGCCACCCTTTGCTACAACATCCTTAACGAATTCATATGCGCTATCGATTAGGGCAAGGGATTGCTGGATGTCGATGATGTAGATGCCATTGCGCTCGGCAAAAATAAAGCGCTTCATCTTTGGATTCCATCGACGTGTTTGGTGTCCGAAGTGGACTCCACTGTCGAGAAGTTCTCGCATTGTTACTACGGCCATGAAGGCACGCTCCTTCTTCGGTTTTTCGCGCACGCAGCAACGAATAAACCTGACTCGGTTTATGGTGAATCAATTTGATTCACCCGTCGCACTCGAATTCATCGACCAATTACTTGGACCGAGATGACTATGCCGGCCTAAACCGGTGAGTGCTGAGATGTCACCAACTGGGAAGCTGGTGCAGGGCAAATCCTACCTGAGCGTGGTGAGTGGTTCTTACCTCTTTATATACGCGCGGAAAGTTCGCTTTTGAGCAGTTCGGCCAGGTGCGGGGCGATCGACCAATCAGCCAGCATCGCCTGATAACGATCGACCTCAACTGGATCAACTTTGACCCCAGTTTTCACCGCACGAATCATGATGTTTCGAGGGGTGTGTTCTCCCCCAATGAATTCGACGATATCAACGCGATAACCCAGCAGTTTAAGAATTTGAGCACGCAGCGAATCAGTCATTAAATCAATCAACCGTTCACTAACCACACCGTGACGAGTTAGCAGCGACCAAGGTTCAGGAACTAGGTCTACCTGTGCCTGCAAATCATGATGACAGCAAGGCGCCAACATAATTACTTTAGCTGAATTCTTAACTGCCCAAGCTATTGAATCATCGGTTGCTGTGTCACAAGCATGAAGCGCAATTGCGATATCAACTTCTTGCGCCGGCGTATCGGCTATTTTAGAAACTAAGAACTGGGCTTCAGCACCTAAAGAGTTAGCGATCTGATCATTATGTCGCTTTGACTCTTCGCGTTCATCAACGCCTAAGACTTTCACTTTCTGAGTAGTGCTATTTAAATACTCTTGAACTGCAAAAGTTAAGTAGGCATGACCGCAACCAAGATCGACGATCGAGATTTCAGATTGCGCGCCAACTTCATTATCTAGCGTTGGTTTTAGTAGCCTTAAGAATTCTTCAACTTGGCGATACTTATCCATCTTCGATGGCTTGATTCGCTTATGCCCATCGTGCATTCCAAGAAGTGCAAAGATGCGATTATCTTCAGGGAGTAATCGTTGCTTCTGGCGATCATGGGTCAAATCGCGTTCTAGCTTTACCCGGCCAATAGTGACTAGCGCTTCATCTTTTTTGCTGATGCGAACTGAGTAACTCTCAGTTGTGCTTTCGACAAGTAAATTTGCAAAGCCTTGACCCAAGAAATCAGCAAAATTAATTTCATTTACGCCTAAATTTTTAGTCGTAACTTGACGGCCATCAGTGGACTGAATCTGCAGCTTTTCTTCGCCTTTTATCAGCACCGGCTTGATATCAATACGTTCAGCAGAGGGCGTTAAATTGCGGCGGCGACCAGATAAAACAGCGCGCACAAAATCACCGCTCTTGATATGTTCTTCAATTTCGGCAAAAGCTCTAGATAATTCAATTTTCATGCGTTAAGCCCTTGGGTGTGCTTGCTTGAAAGCTGCTTGCAAACGCTCAGTTGAAACGTGCGTATAGATCTGAGTTGTCGCAAGCGAGGCATGCCCAAGTATCTCCTGAACTGTGCGCAGATCAGCACCACCTTCAAGCAAGTGCGTTGCTGCCGAATGGCGCAGAGCATGCGGCCCCATTCGTTCAAAACCTTCCAGCGCTGAAAGCGCGTTATATACAACGGTGCGCACAGCTCGTTGATCAATTCGTTTTCCGCGAGCACCAATAAATACACATTTCTCGGATTCTTCTTTCATCAGTAGTGGACGGCCATCGGCCAACCACGCTTTAAGTGCGCGCATGGCCGGATTTCCAATCGGAATTGTGCGTTCTTTACTACCTTTTCCAAACACTCGAATTGTCTGTCGTTCGTAATCAATATCTTGCAGATCTAGTCCGCAAAGTTCGGCCACACGAGCACCACTTGCATATAGAACTTCAACCATTGCGCGATCGCGCAGTGCAAGTGGACCTTCACCTTCATCAACCCGTGCAGCTAGTGCATCCATCGCTATGCCAGTACTTGCTGCATCTAGAACTTCAGGCAGAGTGCGATGTGCTTTTGGTGTTGCTAAATTCGCACCAACATCACTCGTTAGGTAATTATGTTTAAATGCCCACTTAGTAAATAGCCGAATCGAAACTGCCCGACGCGACATAGTTGTGCGCGCTCCACCTTTAACTTGTTGATTAGCCAGCCAGGAACGAATCTGCGCCATATCAAGAGTTGAGATATCGCTTTTGCCCATAGTTTCTAAGTGATTGATCAGAGATTGCAGATCGCCAACGTAGGCGCGAACAGTGTGAACTGACAGATTGCGTTCGATTTCTAGATGGCGCTGAAAATCATTTACTAATGATTGAAAATCAGCGCTCATAAGAGCCAAGGTTACTCGGGTTTGCGACCCTGCCTTAGTAAGCCATAGGTAACAGCATCTTCAAGTGCCATGGCAGAGGCTGCAATAACGTTTTCGTGAACACCAACAGTGTTCCATTCACCTTTGCCATCGCTGGTTTCAACTAATACGCGAGTAACTGCGCCAGTTCCGAGGCGACCTTCAAGAATACGTACTTTGTAATCAGTTAACTCAAGTACCGCTAATTCAGGATAAAGCTGCTGCAAGCCACTTCGTAGGGCGTTATCAAATGCGTTGACTGGACCATTTCCGGCACCTGAACAGATGATCTGCTTGCCCTGCGCCGTAACAGTTACTTCAGCTTTAGTAACGATGCTGCCATCTTCATTTCGCTCAACTGATGTTAACCAATGGTCAATTGTGAAGAATGAAGCACGTGATCCCTTGATTTCTTCATGTAACAGCAATTCAAATGAGGCATCGGCTGCTTCGAAAGTAAAGCCGCGCGCTTCCATCTCTTTAACGCGATCGACAATGCGACCAACTAACTCGCGGTCTCCCCCGAGGTCAACTCCGAGTTCTATTGATTTCATTTCAATTGAAGCGCGACCAGCCATGTCAGATACCAACATGCGCATATCGTTTCCGACAGATTCTGGATCTTCATGTTGGTAAAGCGATGGATCAATCTTAATTGCACTGGCATGTAGGCCGGCCTTATGAGCAAAAGCTGAAACGCCAACGTATGGTTGACGAGCACTTGGATTGATGTTCGTAATTTCGGCAATTGCATGAGAAATTCGGAATGATTCGCGAAGAGAATTTGCTGGCAAGACTAATTTTTCTTTCTTAAGTTCTAAGTTAGCAATAATCGTAACTAGATCAGCATTACCAGTGCGCTCGCCATATCCATTAAGCGTTCCTTGAACGTGAGTTGCGCCAGCAGCGACAGCAGCCATTGAGTTAGCAACTGCGCAACCTGTGTCATTGTGGCAATGGATTCCAAGGCGCGCGCTACTTGCTTGTAATACATCGTGGACAACTTGAGAAAGCTCATCAGGCAACATGCCACCGTTGGTATCGCAGAGCACAACTACATCTGCGCCAGATTCAGCAGCGACGCGAACAACTTCGAGTGCGTATGCGCGATTAGAGCGATAGCCATCGAAGAAATGTTCGGCATCAAGGAACACTCGTTGGCCTTCAGCACGTAGATGAGTAACCGAATCACGGATCATCGCAAGGTTCTCATCGAGTGTGGTTTTAAGCGCAAGATCCACATGTCGATCGTAAGACTTAGCAACCAAAGTAACGGCTGGTGCCCCGCTATCGCGTAGTGCTCCTAAAAGGGCGTCATCTGCTGCTTTCACATTAGGGCGACGAGTCGCACCGAATGCTACGAATGTTGCATTCTTTAGTTGTAATTCTTTTTTGGCACGAGCAAAGAATTCAGTATCTTTTGGATTAGCGCCAGGCCAACCGCCTTCAATAAAGCCAACACCCAGATCATCTAAGTGACGAGCTATCGCCAACTTATCGTGAACCGACAGGTTTAAACCTTCTTGCTGCGCACCATCGCGCAGAGTCGTGTCATAGATGTGAAAGGCGTCGTTGATTGTCATGATCGCTTCTTAAAGAACCTTATGAATCCAGTTATGAGTGTCTGCGATTGTGCCGTGTTGAATACCAAGTAGCGTGTTTCTGATTTGCATTGTGATTACACCTGGTTGGCCATCGCCAGTTACCCAAGTTCCCATGCTGCTCATGGCTTGACCTACCGGTGAAACTACAGCTGCTGTGCCACAAGCAAATATTTCTGTGATCTCGCCACTTGAAACGCCATCGCGCCAATCATCAATGCTGATCATTTCTTCAGAAGTCTTATAGCCAAGGTCGGCTGCAACTCTTAGAATTGAATCGCGGGTAATGCCCGCTAATAAAGTGCCAGTTAATTTCGGTGTTACGACAGTTGCATCAGCACCTTTACCTCGCACGAAGTAAAGATTCATGCCGCCCATTTCTTCAACCCATTTGCGTTCTACCGCATCAATCCAGACAACTTGATCGCATCCTTTGGCTGCTGCTTCTTTTTGGGCAACTAGCGATGCGGCGTAGTTGCCACCACATTTAGCCTCACCAGTTCCGCCAAGAGCTGCGCGAACATACTCAGTTGAAATCCAAACACTCACCGCTTTTGATGGATCAAAGTAAGCGCCGACTGGAGTAGCAATAAGTAAATAAGTTGCCTTATTTGATGGGCGTACGCCTAAGCCCACTTCGGTTGCGATCATAAATGGGCGTAAGTAAAGGGCTTCGCCAAACTTGCCCGGAATCCAGCCGGCATCAGTCTTTACCAACTCTTCAACAGTCTTAATAAATAGGTCGACCGGTAATTCAGGCAGTGCTAAACGCTTAGCGCTACGGGCAAAACGATTCGCATTGGCATCTGGGCGAAATAGTGAAATGCCACCATCTGGTTGGCGATACGCCTTTAAGCCTTCGAAGATTTCTTGGCCGTAATGAAATACCGAAGTTGCTGGATCCAGTGAAAGTGGGCCGTATGGAATTAGTTCAGGCTCATCCCAACCAGTTGCTTCGTTCCATTCGCAGATCACCATATGGTCTGTGTAGTAAAGCCCAAAACCAGGATCTGCAACCTTTTCGGCGCGTTCAACTTCAGATACAGCATTTGTAGAAAGGCGGTACTTCATTGCATTTTCCCTTCTTGGCCTATGCGTTTAGCAATGCAAGGAGTGCATCGCCAACTTCAGTAGTAGAGCGTTTTTTATCGCCACGGTTAAGTAGATCTTGCGCAACTGCGCGTTCAACTTCGCGAGCCGCATCTGATAATCCCATGTGATCAAGCAACATCGCAACAGACATAACTGTGGCAGTTGGGTCAGCTAAATTCTTACCCGCAATATCTGGCGCTGAACCGTGAACTGGTTCGAACATTGATGGGAACTTGCCGGTTGGGTTGATGTTGCCTGATGCAGCCAAGCCAATGCCACCACAGATAGCAGCAGCGATATCAGTCAAGATGTCACCGAAAAGATTATCTGTGACAACAACATCAAAACGTTCTGGGTTAGTAACAAAGAACATTGATGCGGCATCAACGTGTAGGTAATCTGTTGTGATCGCTGGGTATTCCTTAGCAACCTCATTAAATGTTCGAGTCCAAAGACCCCCGGCGCGCGTAAGCACATTGTTCTTATGCACTAGTGTTAACTTCTTGCGGTCACGCTTTGAAGCGCGTTCAAACGCATCGCGGATTACTCGTTCTGCGCCACGACGGGTATTTAGTGATTCCTCCGTTGCAATCTCATTTTCAGTGCCTTCGGCCAGTACGCCGCCAGCACCCACATATGGGCCTTCGGTGCCTTCGCGAACTACAACGAAATCAATCGGCGCTTTGGTGGCAAGTGGGCCAGCAACTCCTGGCATCAACTTAGCTGGGCGCAAATTAATGTAGTGATCGAAAGCAAAACGTAGCTTTAGCAAAAGTCCGCGCTCAAGAACACCGCTCGGAACAGTTGGATCGCCAACTGCGCCTAGCAAAATTACATCGGACTTTGCTAGTTCGGCCAAAGTTACATCAGGCAAGACTTCACCTGTGCGATGCCAGTAAGCAGCGCCAAGATCATATGAAGTTTTATTAAATGTGGCACCATGCTTTGCGGCAATACAATCTAAAACTCGAAGTCCCTGTGCAACTACTTCTGGCCCAATGCCATCGCCAGCGATAACAGCTAAATTAAATTGCGCCATTAATTCACCAAAGTCACAGAACGAACTGAACCAGCACCGGTTTCTTTAGCAACAGCTGCGATTAGCTCATCACTTACTGGAGAATCAACGGTGATTGCCATTAGTGCTTCTCCCCCAGCAGAATCGCGAGAAACTTGCATGCCTGCGATATTGATTTTGGCGGTACCTAGAATATTTCCTACTGCTCCAACGATGCCTGGGCGATCTGAGTAGCGAAGGAATAACATATTTTCAGTTGGCGGTAAATCAAGATCGAATTGATCAACTGCGATGATCTTTTCAACTTTGCGGATGCCCATCAAAGTTCCGTCAACCTTTAGCGATTTACCGTTACTCAGTGAACAATGCAAGGAAATCATGCTGCGGTACTCAGGGCTTTCGGCATCAGTTGTGACCGAAGAGGTTATGCCGCGCTCGGCAGCGATACCTGGAGCATTTACATATGTCACATCTTCAGAACCAATTGCAGTTAAGGCACCTTTGAGTGCACTGATTGCCAGTACTGATGAATCGTGGCCTGAGATATCGCCGCGTACAGTGATTTCCATTGAGACTGGAAGTTCACCAGCGATACCAGCTGCGATCTGAGCCATCTTTTCAACAAGTGGCAAAGATGGACGAATATCCTCGTGGATTGCGCCACCTTTTACGTTCACCGCATCAGGAACTAATTCGCCAGCCAGAGCTTTACGCACTGAAACTGCGACCGCGATACCCGCGCGCTCTTGAGCTTCATCAGTTGAGGCACCTAAGTGAGGTGTGGCAACTACTTGATCAAGAGTAAATAGTGGTGAATCAGTGCAAGGTTCGGTTGCAAACACATCAAGGCCAGCACCAGCAACGCGACCTTGCGTGATGGCATCAAAGAGCGCGGCCTCATCAAGAACGCCACCACGAGCAGCATTGATGATGCGAACTGATGGCTTAACTTTCTTAAGTGCTTCAACCCCAATTAAGTTGGCGGTCTCTTTAGTCTTTGGTAAGTGGATAGTAATGAAATCACTAGCTGCCAGAAGATCATCGAGTTCCATAAGTGTTACGCCAAGTTGAGCAGCACGAGCTGGTTGTAGATATGGATCATAAGCAACCACGTTCATGCCAAATGCCTGCATGCGATGTGCCACCAGTTGACCAATACGACCAAAGCCAACAATGCCGAGAGTTTTTTCAAATAACTCAGCGCCGGTGTACTTAGAACGTGCCCACTTGCCATTGCGAAGTGCAGCATGTGCTGGTGATACAAATCGAGCAGATGCCAAAATTAACGCAATTGCTAATTCAGCAGCTGAAACGATGTTTGAAGTTGGTGCATTAACAACCATGACACCGGCAGCAGTTGATGCTGGGATGTCTACGTTGTCTAAACCAACACCTGCGCGTGCAATAACTTTCAAACCCTTGGCAGCTGCAATTGCTTCGGCATCCATTTTGGTTGCAGAGCGAATCAAAACCGCGTCCACCCCAGCTGCTAACGCAGGAAGCAGTTCGGCTCGGTTTGCGCCGTCGCAATGGCGAACTTCAAAATCCGGGCCAAGTGCTTCAAGCGTTGCTGGGCTTAACTCTTCAGCAATTAATACAACTGGTTTAGCCACGTGATGCGCTGCCTTCTTGGTAATCCTCGTTGCCAGATTGCTTCATCCAGCTAAACATTTTGCGAAGTTCGCGGCCAACGGCCTCGATTGGGTGTGCTTCACCCTTAGCGCGAAGTGACTTAAATTCAGGTGCGCCAGCTTCTTGATCATCAATGAAGCGCTTAGCAAAAGCACCACTTTTGACATCAGCTAGAACTGCTTGCATGTTTGCCTTAACACTTGGATCAATAACGCGTGGTCCTGAAACGTAATCGCCGAATTCGGCTGTGTCAGATACTGACCAGCGCTGCTTTGCGATTCCGCCTTCATACATCAAGTCAACGATTAACTTAAGTTCGTGTAGACATTCAAAATACGCAACTTCTGGCTGGTAGCCAGCTTCTGTAAGTACTTCAAAACCATACATAACTAGTTGTGATGCACCACCACAAAGAACCGATTGTTCTCCGAATAGATCTGTTTCAGTTTCTTCAGTAAATGTAGTCAAGATACCGCCGGCACGAAGTCCACCGATTGCCTTGGCATATGAAAGTGCAAGTGGCCATGCACTGCCTGTTGAATCTTGTTCAACTGCCACGAGTACCGGAACACCACGACCAGCTGCATACTCACGACGTACGAGGTGACCTGGGCCCTTTGGCGCAACCATACAAACATCAACTGATGCAGATGGCTTGATGTAACCGAAACGAATGTTAAAGCCATGACCGAAGAACAACGCATCGCCATCTTTTAAGTTAGGCAGGATTGAATCGGTGTAGATGTGACGCTGTAAATGATCTGGCGCGAGAATCATGATGACAGTTGCTTCTTTAACTGCCTCGGCAACGCTAGTTACGCGCAAGCCTTCTTGTTCAGCTTTAGCGCGTGATGGTGAACCATCCTTAAGACCTACGCGAACATCGACACCGCTATCGCGCAAGTTAAGCGCGTGTGCGTGTCCCTGTGAACCGTAACCAATGATCGCAACTTTGCGTCCTTGAATAATCGAAAGATCGGCATCTTCTTCGTGATACATAGTTGCCATTTGGTCGTGCTCCTTGTTTCTCTTGGTGGTTTTTATGTTGATTAGCGTCGGTTGGTTGGGTAATTAATTCTGATAATCAGGTTGCGTATCGTGGACTTCAGGGGCTGATTCTTGCTTGATTTCCTTGATTGATATGACGTTAATCAACTTATCGAGCTGCGCGATAACTTGCTCAAGGGCATGACCCTCAACGCTAACGACAATGTCCATCTGGGAAACTTCTGGGTTGGCAGTTGGACCAACAGTTAGACGTTCGATGTTGTAGGCGCGACGTGAGAAGAGACCAGCCACGCGAGCTAGAACACCAGGTGAGTTTTCAACTAAAACTTCGAGCGTATGTTGGGCCATTTTACAACTCCTGTGAATCCCAGTCAGGCGCAGTTTCGCGCGCGATCATGATGTCATCATTTGAAGTTCCGGCTGCAACCATCGGCCACACCATCGCGTCGCGATGAACTCGGAAGTCAACAACTACTGGTTGATCATTAATGCTCATCGCCTTTTCAATCGTGGCATCAACATCTTCTGGACGTTCGCAACTCAAGCCAACGCAACCCATTGCTTCAGCCAACATAGGAAAATTAGGAACGCGCTTTGAATCAAGACTGGTATTTGAATAGCGGCCTTCGTAGAACAAGGTCTGCCATTGACGAACCATACCGAGGCTTTCGTTATTAATGATCGCGATTTTCACCGGAATATTGTTTAGCGCACAAGTTACTAGCTCTTGATTAGTCATCTGGAAACAACCATCGCCATCGATTGCCCACACTGTTGTATCAGGTGCGCCAACTTTGGCACCCATTGCAGCAGGAACTGCGTAACCCATCGTGCCTAAGCCGCCAGAGTTAAGCCAAGTACGAGGATTTTCATAGGAAATAAATTGCGCAGCCCACATTTGATGTTGGCCGACACCTGAAGTAAAGATCGTATCTGGCCCAGAAATTTTTCCTAAGCGCTCGATCACATACTGTGGTGATAGTGAACCATCAGCTGGTTGGTCATAGCCAAGTGGATATGAACTCTTGAGTGAATTCATTTGACGCAACCATTCAGATAAGTCTGGTTGGTGCTTTTTAAGCGCAGCCCTTAGTTCCGGAATAAGCGCTTGTAACGTGTGCTTTAGATCGCCGATAACAGGCACATCAGCAAAGCGATTCTTATGGATTTCAGCTGGGTCAACGTCGCAGTGAATAACCTTGGCATTCTGAGCAAATGTTGAAAGTTTGCCAGTCACGCGATCATCAAAGCGAGCGCCTAAAGTGATTAGCAGATCGGCTTTCTGTAGCGCAGTTACTGCGGCAACAGTGCCATGCATGCCAGGCATACCTAAATGCAGTGGGTGGCTATCTGGGAAAGCACCGCGTGCCATCAGTGTTGTAACAACAGGTGCGCCAAGTAAGTTTGCAATTTCTAATAGTTCGCGATGAGCATCAGCTTTGATTACGCCACCACCAACATAGAAAATTGGCTTGCTGGATTGGGTGATTAGGGCTGCAGCATCAGCAATTGCTTGTGCATTTGGTTCAAGTCTTGGTTGATAACCTTTTAAATTAACTGAAGTTGGATATTTAAAATCAGTCATTTTTTGAAGCGCATCTTTAGCAATATCAACTAGAACTGGGCCTGGACGACCAGTGCTTGCGATGTGAAACGCCTCGGCAATAGCACGTGGGATATCAGCTGGGTCGGTGATTAAATAATTGTGTTTTGCAAATGGCATTGTGATACCGCGAATATCTGCTTCTTGAAATGCATCGGTTCCAATAGCAAGGGAAGGAACTTGGCCAGTAATAGCAACCATCGGAACTGAATCCATCGCTGCATCAGCTAGTGGTGTTACTAAGTTGGTAGCGCCAGGACCAGAGGTTGCGATACAAACTCCAACGCGACCAGTAACTTGGGCGTAACCAGTTGCCGCGTGACCAGCACCTTGTTCATGGCGAACCAAGATGTGGCGAATTTTAGAATCAAAGATCGGATCGTAAGCCGGCAAGATTGCACCGCCTGGAATACCGAACATGACATCGACGCCAGCTGCTTCCAAGCTGTTGACTAGGCTCTGGGCTCCAGTTACTTGACTCATCTTCGTTACTCCTTTCGCTTATCGGATACTTCTCTTTGCGTTAAACGGTTAAATGAAAAAACCCTCAGTTTCAACTGAGGGTAGCGCGCGATCGATGTTGCTAGATCGCACGCTTTCGGATCACCACTGATGAACGCATGTCCGTATTCTCCAATGTGTGCGCGCATGAGTCAACCCCTGAGATTGCAATCTCAAATTGTGAGAGGGGGCTCACACCGCACACTGGGGCAAGCGAGATTAAAGCTTTAGTCGCAGACCGCGCCCTTTGAGGCCGAGCCAACTAACTTGGCATATTTAGCCAAAACGCCGCGGGTGTATTTATGTGGCACTGGCTTGAAGTCCTTGCGACGTTCGGCCAGCACATCTTCATCAACCAAGAGATCTAGTTGGCGAGTTACCGTATTAATACGAACTCGGTCGCCATCTTTAATAAATGCAATCGGCCCGCCATCTACTGCTTCAGGTGCAACATGGCCGACGCATAATCCAGTAGATCCACCAGAGAAGCGACCATCGGTTAATAACAATGTTGTTTTACCAAGACCAGCGCCTTTGATCGCACCAGTGATCATTAACATCTCGCGCATTCCCGGACCGCCCTTTGGTCCTTCGTAACGAATCACAACTACATCACCGGCTTGAATCGTGCCATCTTCAAGTGCATCCATTGCAGCTTGTTCGCGTTCAAATACGCGCGCAGGTCCTTCGAATTCTTCAATACCGACACCAGCAGTTTTACAAACCGCGCCTTCGGGGGCAAGGGAGCCCTTAAGAATTGTGATGCCACCACCTAATGACATTGGCTTTGATGTTGCGCGCAGAATTTCACCATCTGGATCTGGTGGCGAAATCTCAGCTAAATTCTCAGCCATGGTTTTTCCAGTAACAGTTAGCGCATCGCCATGTAGTAAGCCAGCATCTAGTAACGCTTTGAGAACTACCGGGACTCCCCCGACTTTATCCATGTCCGACATTACAAAGCGGCCGAACGGTTTTAGATCACCAAGAAGTGGCACCTTTGAACCGATGCGATGGAAGTCATCAATTTCAAGATCAACATCTGCTTCATGGGCGATGGCAAGTAAGTGCAACACAGCATTGGTAGAGCCGCCAAGTGCCATCAACATTGTGATCGCATTTTCGAAAGCTTTCTTACTTAAAATATCGCGAGTAGTAATTCCCTGACGGATTAACTCAACCACGGCTGCGCCAGATTTAACGGCGAATGCATCGCGACGGCGATCAACTGCCGGAGGCGCCGCTGACCCTGGTAGTGATAAACCAATTGCTTCACCGATTGATGCCATTGTGTTAGCTGTGTACATACCGCCGCATGCGCCTTCACCTGGACAGATTGCGCGTTCAATGCGATCAACTTGATCTTGCGAAATCAAACCTCGAGCACATGCACCTACTGCTTCAAAAGCATCAATGATTGTTACATCTTTGCCATCTACCTGGCCAGGCAGAGTAGAACCCGCATAAACAAATACTGATGCCACATTTATTCGCGCAGCTGCCATCATCATGCCGGGTAATGATTTATCGCAGCCAGCAAATGTGACCATTCCATCTAAGCGCTCTGCCTGCATTACGGTTTCAACTGAGTCAGCGATTACTTCGCGAGAAACCAATGAGAAGTGCATTCCTTCGTGACCCATGGAAATTCCGTCAGAAACTGAAATAGTTCCAAACTGCATTGGAAATCCACCAGCATCGATTACGCCTTGCTTAGATGCTTTTGCTAACCGATCAAGGGAAAGATTGCATGGTGTGATTTCATTCCAAGAGGACGCGATACCGATCTGTGGCTTAACCCAATCTTCATCGCCCATTCCAACTGCGCGCAACATTCCTCGCGCAGGGGCACGCTCTAATCCATCAGTAACCAGACCAGAGCGGGGTTTCATCTTCGACATGTTGGAATTCTAACCTGTAATGAGCAAATAACTAGCGAAGTTTATGCTTGACCTAGGTGAGCGAGAAGAAGTTCTCTCACGCGAGCAGCATCTGCTTGGCCCTTTGTCTCTTTCATGACAGCACCAATTAGCGCGCCAGCCGCAGGCAAGTGACCACTTCGAACTTTCTCAGCAGTTTCAGCTTGTTCAGCACAAACTTTTTCAATTGCCGCCATTAGTGCACCATCATCATTTACAACTTTTATGCCGCGCTTAGCCACAACTTCAGCCGGCGTTCCTTCGTCGGCAATTACGCCTTCAACTACTTGGCGGGCAAGTTTGTCGGTTAGTTCGCCTTTTTCAACCAGCGCCACAATGGCTGCAACATCAGTTGGTGTGATTGCTAGATCTGCAATTGCAGTGTCGCGCTCATTAGCAAGACGTGAAATTTCACCTAACCACCAAGAACGAGCTTTAGTTGGATCTGCGCCAAGTGCCACAGTTGCCTCGACTATGCCAAGTACATCAGCGTTAATCATTGCTTCCATTTCTTTAGCCGGCACGTTCCAAGCTTCTTGTAAACGTTTGCGATGAAGTGATGGTCGCTCTGGAATTGCCGCACGTAGCTCTTCAATCCAGGCTGCATCAGGTGCAACTGGAACTAGATCTGGTTCTGGAAAATATCGGTAATCCTCGGCTTGTTCTTTAGAACGGCCAGAGCGAGTTAAACCAGTATCTTCTTGGAAGTGACGAGTCTCTTGAACTACGCGCTCGCCCTTATTTAATAGTTCAGCATGGCGAATCATTTCACCACGTACTGCGCGTTCTACCGAGCGAAGTGAGTTAACGTTCTTGGTTTCAGAGCGAGTACCCAATACATCAGAACCAATTAGACGCAATGACACGTTGGCATCACAACGAAGTGAACCTTGCTCCATCTTCACATCAGATACGCCCAGGCCGCGCAAAATATCGCGCAGTTCGCTGACATAAGCTTTGGCAACTTCAGGTGCGTACTTGCCGGTGCCTGGCACAATCTTGGTAACAATTTCAACTAATGGAATACCTGCGCGGTTGTAATCAAGGAGTGAGTAATCAGCGCCATGGATACGGCCAGTTGCACCCCCTACGTGAAGTGATTTACCAGTGTCTTCTTCCATGTGGACGCGTTCTACTTCAACGCGGAATTGCTTTGCGCCTTCATCAGTTTCAATTTCCACATCAATATAGCCATTAACGCAGATTGGCTCGTCGTATTGCGAGATCTGGAAATTCTTTGGCATATCTGGATAGAAGTAATTCTTACGAGCAAAGCGACTAAACGGCGCAATTGAACAGTTAAGGGCAAGGCCGATCTTGATGGTTGATTCGATCGCCTTCTCATTTACTGTTGGAAGTGCGCCAGGCAGGGCTAAACAGACTGGGCAAGTTTGGGTATTTGGTTCGGCGCCGAAAATAGTGCTGCAACCGCAGAACATCTTGGAATTGGTGTTTAGCTCGACGTGAACTTCCAGGCCAAGTACTGGTTCGTACTTTGCTACAACATCATCATAGGTAAGGCTCACTTGGCACCTCCCATGATTGGTGCTTTATCCAGTAACGGTGCGCCCCACTTACTTAGTAGCGCTGCTTCAAGAGCTGCGCCAACTGAGTACATGCGCTCATCTTTCATAACTGGTGACATGATTTGGAAACCAACTGGCAGGCCATCTTCATCGGCCAGACCTGAAGGCAGTGACATGCCGCCAATACCCGCCATGTTTACCGGAATAGTTGCGATGTCATTTAGATACATCGCAAGTGGATCATTGGCTTTCTCGCCGATTTTAAATGCCGTAGTTGGGCAAGTTGGTGAGACCAAGACATCGGCCTTAGCAAATGCATTAGTGAAATCTTGCGTGATCAAAGTGCGAACTTTTTGCGCGCTGCCGTAGTAAGCATCGTAGTAACCAGATGAAAGAGCGTAAGTGCCCAAAATAATGCGGCGCTTTACTTCTTTTCCGAAACCAACTTCGCGAGTTAAATTCATAACTGATTCAGCGGATGCACCTTCGATGTCGCCAACGCGTAGGCCGTAACGCATGGCGTCAAAGCGCGCGAGGTTTGAGGAACATTCAGATGGTGCGATTAAGTAATAAGCAGCCAATGCGTATTCAAAGTTAGGTGCTGATACTTCAACAATTTCAGCGCCAGCTTTAGCTAATAGCTCAAGTGATTCTTCGAAGCGAGCACGAACGCCAGCTTGATAACCATCGCCATTTAACTCTTTAACAACACCAATCTTCATGCCCTTTACATCGCCAGCACGGGCGGCAACAACTACTTGTGGCACTGGAGCATTAATGCTGGTGGAATCTTTTGGATCATGGCCAGCAATTGCTTCGTGTAATAACGCTGCATCTAGAACTGTGCGCGCGCATGGACCGGCTTGATCAAGGGAAGATGAGAAGGCCACAAGGCCGAAACGAGATACGCCACCGTAGGTTGGCTTAACACCAACAGTGCCAGTAACAGCTGCTGGTTGGCGAATAGATCCGCCAGTATCAGTACCAATTGCAAGTGGTGCTTCAAAAGCCGCAAGGGCTGCAGAAGATCCGCCACCAGAACCGCCCGGAATGCGAGTTAGATCCCAGGGATTATGAGTTGGTCCGTAAGCTGAATTTTCAGTTGACGAACCCATAGCGAATTCATCCATGTTGGTCTTACCTAAAATAACAATGTCATTTTTCTTAAGGTTTGCCACCACAGTTGAGTCATATGGTGGGCGCCAGCCTTCGAGAATCTTTGAACCACAAGTAGTAGGAATACCTTTTTGCGCCATTACATCTTTAAGGGCAAGTGGAACTCCAGCTAACGGTGAAAGTTTTTCGCCCTTTGCGCGCTTGGCATCAATGGCGGCGGCTTGTGCAATGGCTCCTTCAGTATCAACATATAGGAAAGCGTGAACATCGGCATCAACACTTGCGATGCGATCAAGGTGTGCTTGAGTAAGAGCAACTGAAGTAACTTCACCGGCCACAAGTTTGGCTGCCATTTCAGCTGCTGTTGAGCGAATCATTCTTCGCCCAAAATCTGTGGCACGCGGAAACGTTGTTCTTCTTGCGCGGGGGCACCAGAGAGTGCTTCTTCGGGCGTAAGACTTGGAACAACAACATCTGCGCGAAAGACATTGCGAAGTGGCAGCGGGTGTGAAGTAGCTTCAACATCAGCGCCGGCAACTTCTTGCACGCGGGCAACTGCATCGAGAATTACGGTGAACTCATTTGAAAGAGCGACTAGCTCTTCTTCACTCATTTCAATGCGGGCTAAGCCGGCAAGTTTTGCGACATCATCGCGAGATAACGAACTCATGGGTCAATCTTAATGGGCTATTACTTGCGGATTTGACCGTCGCCAGTGACGATCCAGGTGGTTGTAGTCATAGCTTCTAGACCCATTGGGCCACGGGCATGAAGTTTCTGATTGCTAATTCCGATTTCAGCGCCAAAGCCCATCTGTTCGCCATCGGTAAAACGTGTACTGGTATTGATCATGACTGCGGCGCAATCAGAGAGTGCGATAAATCGCTGCACTGCTACATCTGATTCGGAAACTATTGATTCGGTGTGCTGGGTACCGTACTTAGCAATGTGATCGGCGGCAGCATCAACGCTAGCCACTACCCCAACATTCATTTCAAGAATGCCGTACTCAGTTGACCAATTTTCCTGCGTTGCCAAAGTTGCTGGAATCTTTAGCTCGTTTGCAACAGCAATTGTTTTAGCGTCAACATTTAACTTAACGCCGGCGTCATGTAGTCCTTTAAGCGCAGCTGGCAAGAACGTTGCGGCTACTGCTTCATGAACAAGCAGAGTTTCGGCCGCATTACAGACACTTGGGCGATGACATTTTGAGTTAATCAAGATTGGTAGTGCTTTAGCAAGATCGGCAAACTCATCTACATAAACATGACAAACACCAGCGCCAGTTTCAATAGTTGGAACGCTAGATTCATCGACCACCATGCGAATTAGCGCCGCACTACCACGAGGAATAACTAGATCAACTTTGCCGCGGGCATTTAGTAACGCCTTAACGGTGTCGCGATCATCAGATGGCACAAGTTGTAATACCTCTGGTGAAATCTTGGTCTTAGATAGCGCGCTGCGCATGACCTCAAGCAAAATCGCATTACTACTTGCAGCCGTTGATGAACCACGTAACAAGGCCGCATTACCAGACATCAATAAAATTACTGCCGCATCCACCGTCACATTAGGCCGGGCTTCATAAACCATACCGATTACACCGAATGGAACTGAGATCTGCTTAAGATGTAGACCGTTTGGCAGTGTTCGTTCACGTAAAACATTTAGGAGTGGATCTTCAAGGGCGGCAACTTGGCGCGCACCGTTAGCAATGCCTTTAACACGTTCAGCAGTAAGTAATAGGCGGTCTTGTAACTGTGGGTGCATGCCTTCGGCAATGCCACGATCAATATCTATTTTGTTAGCGGCCAAAATCTCAGCGCTACGAGATTCAATCTCATCAGCAATTGCGTTAAGCGCCGCAGTACGCTCTGCCCCAGTTGCCACAGTTAGCGTGCGAGCAGCGGTGCGAGCGAGATCAGCTAGCGCAGCAACAGTTGTAGTGGCACTCATAGTTAAAGCCTACAGAAGTACCAGGTCGTCGCGATGTACTAATTCGCGTTCATACTCTGGCCCTAGCGCTGCAGCTAATTCTTTCGTTGAGCGACCAAGCATTACTGGGAGTTCTACGGCATCAAATGCGACCAGACCGCGCGCGAATACTTTGCTATCTGGCCCAACTAATTCAACGGTATCGCCCGCAATGAAGGTACCTTCAACTGCTGTAACGCCGGCTGGCAATAGTGATGTGCCACGCTCACAAATTGCTTTTACCGCGCCAGCATCGAGAATTAATTTTCCTTGTGGAGTTGAAGCGTGAGCCAACCAAAGTAAACGTGAAGTTGTTTTACGTTCGTGACCATGGAAATAAGTTCCGAGTTCAGCACCGGCAATTGATTGCTCTGCTTGTTCAAGCGAAGTCAACAACATTGAAATACCGGCACCAGTTGCGATGCGAGCAGCTTCAATTTTGGTAACCATTCCTCCGCTACCAACACCGGCAGAGCCTGCGCCACCAACTTCAATTGCTGCTATTTCGGCAAAGTCAGTTACTTCAGAGATTGCTCTTGCGCCCACTTGTGAAGGATCAATGTCATAAAGAGCATCGATATCTGAAACTAGAACTAGCAAGTCAGCATCGATCAGAAGTGAAACGAGCGCTGCTAGACGATCGTTGTCTCCAAAACGAATTTCTTGAGTGCCGACTGAGTCGTTCTCATTGATGATTGGCACTACACCTAACTGAAGCAACTTAAATAACGTGCGCTGAACATTCTGATAATGAACGCGGCGCACGATATCTTCAGTTGTAATTAATACTTGTGAGGCCGTAATTGAGTGCTTGGCAAAACTCTCGGTATAGCGATGAATTAAAAGCCCTTGACCAACTGAAGCTGCAGCTTGCTGGGTTGCTAGATCTTTAGGACGAGCAGTTAATCCAAGAGGTGCTAAACCGGCAGCAATTGCACCGGAAGAAACAACTACTACTTCTGCCCCACGTGATTTAGCGGCAGCAACTATTGCCACAATTTTTTCAACGGCAGCTGGATCTAACGCCGCACCAGCGTTACCGGTTAGAGAAGAAGAGCCAATCTTGATGACAATGCGCTTGGCGCTGGCGATTGAGTTTCGGGCCATCACTCATCATCTCCATCCAATTGAGCTAGCTCAAGATCTACGATATCGGCAATTTTAGGTGTGTGTGGGTCAGAAATGTTGTACTCCCACTGCTTGGCGATTTCATCTTCGCTGAGTAGATCATCGGTGCGATTAACTGGCTTCCATGTTGTTTCTAGACGCGAATCTTCGCCGCGGCGATGCAAGTGACCGGCCAACTGTTCAGCGCCAGCTTCGATGGTTGGCTCCCAATCAAATACCACTTCGTTTTCGCCAGAACCAATCCGAACTTCACTACCGGCAACTGCGCCTTTTTTGTAAAGTTCTTTTTCAACACCAAGTTGTGCCAAGCGATCAGCTAAGTAACCAATTGCTTCGGCGTTCTTAAAGTTTGTTTGACGAACCCAGCGCACAACTTTGGCACCGCGCACAGTGAATGAACCATCTTCATTTGCCTTAACGGTGAAACCAGAATCATCGACCGCTGTTGGACGTAAGATAATTCGAGTGCGCTCTTCTTTTGCCATTGATGCACGTGCTGCTTGAATCAATCGCGCCATTGCATAAGTTAAATTCGTTAGACCTTCACGGCTAGCCGCTGAAACTGGATAAACCTCGTAACCTTTTTCGCGCAGCGTATCGGCAACCATGTCAGCCATCGCAGCACCATCAGGAATATCAATTTTATTTAACGCAATGATGCGTGGGCGATCTTCAAGACCACCATATTCGGCCAACTCAGCTTCGATAATTTCTAGATCCTGGATCGGATTACGATCTGTTTCGAGTGTGCCGCAGTCGAGAACGTGAACTAGCGCAACGCAACGTTCTACGTGACGCAAGAACTCAAGGCCTAAACCTTTTCCTTGACTCGCACCTGGAATTAAACCTGGCACATCGGCCACAGTGAAACGAGTGTCACCAGCATTAACCACACCAAGGTTTGGCACCAATGTAGTAAATGGATATTCAGCAATTTTTGGACGTGCTGCAGAGATAGCGGCAATTAGTGAAGATTTACCGGCACTTGGATAACCAACTAGTGCGATATCGGCAACGCTCTTAAGTTCTAGCTGAAGTGTGCGCTCTTCGCCTGGCTCGCCAAGGAGTGCAAACCCTGGTGCGCGACGCTTTGATGATGAGAGTGCTAAGTTTCCTAGACCACCAAAGCCACCTTGGGCCGCAATAAAGGTAGTACCAGTGCCAACTAAGTCAGCTAACTGATTTCCGCGATCATCATAAATAACTGTTCCATTTGGTACGCCGAGAATTAAATCGGTTCCGTAAACACCATCTTTACGATCGCCGTAACCTTGATGTCCAGAAGTTGCGCGACGATGTGGTGAGTGGTGGAAATCAAGCAGCGTAGTTACATCTGGATCAACGACCAGAATTACATCGCCGCCACGTCCACCGTTACCGCCATCTGGTCCACCAAGTGGCTTAAATTTTTCTCGCTTAACAGAGACGCAACCATCGCCACCTTTTCCGGCAGCGGCATAAAGAGTTACACGATCAACAAATGTTGTCATTGCGCCTCCTTAAATTACTTAATGGAATTAAAAAAGCGAGCCACGCATACGTGCGGCTCGCTCTTTTATGAGAACCGAAAATTAAGCTACTGGAACCACGTTTACAACGCGACGACCACGAGCCTTACCGAACTCAACTGCACCAGCAGCTAGAGCGAACAGGGTGTCATCTTTACCACGGCCAACATTCTTGCCTGGGTGGAAGTGAGTACCGCGTTGACGAACAAGAATTTCGCCACTGTTTACTAGTTGGCCACCAAAACGCTTGATGCCTAAGTACTGTGGATTTGAATCGCGACCGTTACGTGTCGAGGAGACACCCTTCTTACTTGCCATTTCTGCGCTCCCTTACTTCACGCCGTTGATGGCGGTAATTTTTACTTTAGTTAACTGTGCGCGGAAACCTTGACGACGGCGGTGACCGGTCTTGTTCTTGTAGCGCAGGATGTCAATCTTTGGTCCCTTTAGCTCTTCTAGAACTTCGCCAGT
>CAMCXZ010000010.1 GCA_945883725.1 Bifidobacterium breve
AGCACTCGGTGGGTAGCCTTTGCGCACCGATCACGGCAACCGTCGTAATCGCCTTACTCCAACGGATCGTCGGGCACGTACCTGCCCGGATAAGGAAGAAATCAAATGGCAAATGTCGTATTCGACAAAGCATCACGTATCTACCCAGGCACAACTGTGCCTGCAGTTAATGAACTCGAACTCACTGTTAATGATGGTGAATTTCTCGTTCTAGTTGGTCCTTCAGGTTGCGGTAAATCAACATCACTTCGTATGTTGGCCGGTCTTGAAGAAATCGATGCCGGTCGTATTTTAATCGGTGATCGCGACGTAACAAATGTTGCGCCAAAAGATCGCGACATCGCGATGGTATTCCAGTCATATGCGCTTTACCCACACATGACTGTTGCCGAGAACATGGGCTTCGCCCTAAAGATCGCTGGCAAGCCAAAAGAAGAACGTGAACGTCGCGTTAAAGAAGCAGCAAAGTTGCTCGACCTCGAGCCATACCTAGATCGCAAGCCAAAGGCACTTTCTGGTGGACAACGTCAGCGCGTTGCTATGGGTCGTGCGATTGTTCGCGAACCACAAGTTTTCTTAATGGATGAACCACTTTCAAACCTTGATGCCAAGTTGCGTGTAGCTACACGTACTCAAATCGCCGCTCTTCAGCGTCGTCTTGGAATCACAACTGTTTATGTAACACACGACCAGGTTGAAGCTATGACTATGGGTGATCGTGTAGCAGTTCTAAAAGATGGTTTCCTACAACAAGTAGATACCCCACGTAATCTTTACGATAATCCAGCAAATGCTTTCGTTGCTGGCTTCATTGGTTCTCCTGCGATGAACTTACTAAATGCCCCTGTTTCAGGTGGGCAAGCAAAGCTAGGCGGATTAACTCTTGCGGTTCCAGCAAGTGCCGGCGCGACAATCACAGTTGGTATTCGTCCAGAAGGCTTCACACCTTCATCTACTGGCTTCGATGTTCTAGTTGAAGTAGTAGAAGAACTTGGTGCTGATGCATTCGTATACGGAACTCCAGTTGATTCTTCAGTTAAGTTCGCAAACGTCACTGAAGAAGGCGCTCAAGTAATTGTGCGCTGGGATCCAAAGAATCCACCAAAGCCAGGACAGACAATCACTGTTACTGCTAACCCAGCTGCAGTTCACCTATTTAACTCAACAACAGGTGAGCGCATCTAATAAAGCTTTAAATAAGAACCCCGCCGGTGTTAATCGGCGGGGTTTTTTACTGCTTATCTCAATTAAGCCAAGTACTTATAAGCCATGGCCTTCTAAGCCATTGCCTTCTTTAGATTCTCGTCAATTGAATTCAAGAATTCTTGGGTGGTTTGGTAAGGAGCTGTCTTGGAAATCAAGAGTGATAAATCCTTTGTCATCTTGCCTTGTTCGA
Organism: Bifidobacterium breve; assembly: GCA_945883725.1. Classification (GTDB taxonomy): domain Bacteria; phylum Actinomycetota; class Actinomycetes; order Nanopelagicales; family Nanopelagicaceae; genus Planktophila. Next base: position 1,397 of record CAMCXZ010000010.1, read on the forward strand.
CAGTTTCAATACAAACTCGCTCTAGCGTGTCACAGAACTGAGCTAACTCAGCATTGTTATCAAGCTTTGCGCGGTGGGCTAAGCCACGAGTCCAAGCAAAGATTGACGCAATTGGATTTGTCGAAGTTGCTTTGCCCTTTTGATGATCACGATAGTGACGAGTCACTGTGCCATGAGCTGCTTCGGATTCAACAATTTTTCCATCTGGGGTCATCAAAACCGATGTCATCAAACCAAGTGAACCGTAGCCCTGGGCGACGGTATCTGACTGCACATCTCCGTCGTAGTTCTTACATGCCCAGACGTAGCCACCTTCCATACGCAATGACATAGCAACCATGTCATCAATTAGGCGGTGCTCATACCAAATTTCAGCAGCTTCAAATTTTGCCTTGAACTCAGCTTGGTAAATATCTTCGAAGATATCTTTGAAACGACCATCGTAAGCTTTCAGAATAGTATTCTTAGTTGAAAGATAAACTGGATACTTGCGTTGCAGTCCGTAGTTGAGTGATGCGCGCGCAAAGTCACGAATAGATTCATCAAGGTTATACATACCCATCGCAACACCAGATGATTTGAAATCATAGACAGTGTGCTCAATTGGCGCAGAGCCATCTTCAGGCACAAATGTCATAGTTAATTTACCTGCACTAGGCACCTTGAAATCTGTTGCGCGGTATTGATCACCGAATGCGTGACGGCCAATAACGATTGGCTTAGTCCAGTGCGGAACTAGACGTGGCACGTTACTAATAATGATTGGTTCTCGGAAAATTACGCCGCCGAGAATATTGCGAACAGTTCCGTTAGGAGACTTCCACATCTTCTTTAGACCAAATTCTTCAACGCGGGCTTCATCAGGAGTAATGGTTGCGCACTTAATACCAACACCATGCTTCTGGATTGCGTGAGCTGAATCGATGGTTACCTGGTCATCAGTTGCATCGCGATTTTCCATGCCTAAGTCGTAGTACTCAAGATTCACATCTAGATAAGGCAGAATCAAGGAATCCTTGATGAACTGCCAAATGATGCGAGTCATTTCATCGCCATCTAATTCGACAACGGTTCCGACTACTTTGATTTTCGACATTTAAAACGGCTCCTTAAAGAGTTTGAACATCGGCTTGTTTTGCACGAACAGCTTCAGCTGCAACCTTTAGAGCCGCAATTTCAGATTCTGTTAAATCACTTTCCACAACTTTCTTAATACCGGTGCGACCGATCTCAGCTTCAACGCCTAAATAAACCCCAGAAATCCCGTATTCACCATCAACCCATGCGCACACTGGCATTACTGCGCCAGAATCTTCGATTACAGCTTTTGCCATGCGAGCGGCTGCAGCAGAAGGTGCGTAGTAAGCCGAACCAGTTTTAAGAAGTGCGACAACTTCAGCGCCACCATTTCGAGTGCGATCAACCAAAGCATCGATATCTGCTTGGGAAAGTAGATCGCTAAGCGGCTTGCCATCTACTGTGCATCGACTTGGTACTGGAACCATAGTGTCACCATGTGAACCTAGGGTTAGCGTCTTTACCGATGAAACTTTAACGCCTAGCTTTTCGGCAACATTGTCAGTAAAGCGAGCGGTATCTAACATGCCAGCTTGACCGATTACGCGATGCTTTGGAAAACCTGTTGCTAATTGAGCAAGTGCGGTCATTTCATCAAGTGGATTTGAAACCACGATGATTACGGCATTTGGAGAATGCTTGGCAATATTTTCAGCCACCCCGCGAACGATGCCAGCGTTTACATCAATGAGGTCCATGCGGCTCATGCCTGGCTTACGTGGAAGTCCGGCAGTAATTACTACTACATCTGAATTTGCAGTTGCTTCGTAGCCAGCGCCATCAGCAGTTGTGGTTGCACCAATAATTTTTGTTTCGAAACCTTCAATTGAACGAGATTGATTCATATCAAGTGCCAAACCTTCTGGCTTGCCTTCGAGAATATCTGTGAGAACTACAGTGTCGAAAATGTTGTATTCAGCTAAGCGCATTGCGGTGGTTGAACCATAGAATCCGGCGCCTACGACTGTTACTTTTCTACTCATTTGCAGTTCTCCTGAATGTAAGAAATATCTTGAGGTCGAGGTAAATCCTAGCGCCCACGCGGAAGTGCTACCGCCAGCACAAAGAGGCTGATCGAAATAGCTAGCGGCAGAAAGAGTTCAATTTTGCGTTGCCCACGCTGCGAAATGGCAAAAAGACCAGTACCTGCTGCGATTAAAAGTGATCCAGTTCGCACTAATCCGAGTGCTCCTGTCACTACGCCGGCAGCCACGAATGCGTAGGCAGAATAGGAAATTACTCGCATGCCTCAACCACATTGGTAAGTAACATCGCTCGGGTCATTGGCCCAACACCGCCAGGCATTGGCGCAATATCTGCAGCAACTTCGAAAACATCAGGGTGAACATCACCCAACAGACCAGTATCAGTGCGCGAGATTCCGACATCTAGAACAGTGGCACCTGGCTTAATCATTTGGGCAGTTAGAAAATGTGCTTTGCCAATTGCCGCAACCACAATGTCAGCTTGCTTAACATGCTTAGCTAAATCCTTAGTACCAGTATGCGTCAAAGTGACTGTGGCATTTTCTTCTTTGCGACTGAGTAATAAACCTAATGGGCGACCAACAGTTAAGCCACGACCGATTACACAAACTTCAGCCCCCGCAATAGCAACTTCGTAATGGCGTAACAACGCGACGATGCCTCTTGGTGTGCACGGTAACGGTGCTGCGTAGCCACTTACTAATCGACCGAGATTCATTGGGTGTAATCCGTCGGCATCTTTGGCCGGATCAATTGCTTCGAGAATCACTTGGGCATTGATGCCGCTTGGCAATGGCAGTTGAACGATGTAACCAGTGCATTCTTTCGCCGAATTTAAATCTTTTATCGCAGCCATTACATCTGCCTGCGTAGCTGTTGCTGGAAGATCAACCCGGATTGAATTAATACCAACTTCTTGGCAATCGCGATGCTTGCCGGCAACGTAGGAATGTGAACCTGGATCATCGCCAACAAGGACGGTACCTAAACCTGGTGTAATTCCGCGAGCTTTTAGAGCTTCGGTACGAGTGCGCAGATCTGCTTTAACTATTGTGGCTAAAGCTTTGCCATCTAATATCCGTGCTTTATGCATGGGAGAAGTGTCTTGTACTAGTGAAGAACATTGCAACATTGGCCGCTTTTGCTGCTGCGATTACTTCCTCATCGCGCACACTGCCACCAGGTTGGACTACTGCGACAACCCCTGCATCAATCAAAATCTGTAAGCCATCGGCAAATGGGAAAAAAGCATCACTGGCTGCGACGCAACCAGCCACACGAACACCGGCCCGATCTACTGCTAATTTGGCCGAATCCACCCGATTAACTTGGCCCATTCCGATTCCAACAGCAGCGCTATCTTTAGCAAGCAAGATGGCATTGCTCTTCACGGCGCGAACTGATCGCCAAGCAAATTCTAAATCTTTCAATGTTTGTACACTGACCAGATCTCCAGATACTTGTACCCAATTAACTGCGCTATCACCAGGTGCATCAATCAAATCACTTTCTTGTAGCAGTGCTCCACCAGATACCGGGCGCAACTCAAGTGGGTTTATAGAAGTCAAATCGCATGTAAGAATTCGAATCGATGGTTTCTTCATTAATACTTCTAATGCATCAGCATCAAATGCGGGCGCAATTACAACTTCGGTAAACATCTTGGAAAGAGGTTCAGCCATTGCTAAATCAACTTTGCGATTAGCGGCAACTACTCCCCCAAATGCTGAAACTGGATCGCATTCGTGTGCCTTTAAGTAGGCAGCTGAAATGTCTGCACCTGTCGCGATGCCGCAAGGATTGGCATGTTTGATAATCGCAACAGCTGGGTCGCTGTGGTCTAACGCGGCACGCCATGCGGCATCAGCATCGGTGTAATTATTAAATGACATCTCTTTGCCGTGGAGTTGCTCGGCACCAACGATTCCGTGCCCAGTTGATTTATAGATTACGGCGCTTTGATGCGGGTTCTCGCCATAGCGCAAAGTGTTCTCGCGGCGATAGATAGAACCAAACCAATTTGGTAACTTATCGGCCGCACCTTGTTGACCTAGCCAATTCGCAATCGTTAAATCGTATTCGGCAGTAGTTCTAAAAACTTCAAGCGCCAACTGTTGGCGTTCTTCATTAGTAAAGCCACCGGCTGCTAAAGCGCCGAGTAATTGGTCGTACTGTGAAGTCTGGCTAATTACGGCCACTGAACCATGATTCTTAGCCGCACCCCGCAACATCGAGGGCCCGCCAATATCAATCTGTTCGATCGCCTCAGCAAAGGTGGCACCGGCAGCAATAGTTGCGGCAAATGGATAGAGATTGATAATCACTAAATCAAACGGTGCAATATCAAGTTCTGCAATGGCTGCTAAATGTTCTGGATTATTCTGATCAGCCAAGATGCCAGAGTGCACTCTTGGGTGCAGCGTCTTAACGCGCCCACCCATAATTTCAGGAAAACCCGTGTAGTCACTAACTTCAGTAACTGCAATACCGGCGGCAGCTAAATTTGCCGCAGTCGAACCGGTAGAAAGTATTTCAACTCCAGCCTTGCTAAGTGCTGCACCAATTTCAAGTAAGCGATCTTTATCGTAAACGCTTAGTAACGCGCGACGGATCGGTTTGCAATTGCTCATTAACTGCGCTGCCTTCTACTTTAGCTCGGCCAAAATTTGCGGAATGGTCGCAACGATGAGACCGCGTTCGATAATCTTAATGCGTTCGTGCAGAGATTCCTCGGTATCAGTTGGCATGATCTCTATGCGTTCCTGTGCGATGACATCGCCGGTATCAACTCCCTCATCAACCCAATGAATGGTCGTGCCGGTTTGGGTGGCCCCGGCAGCCAGAGCATCTCGCACGGCATGAGCCCCTGGGAAAAGTGGCAATAACGCTGGGTGACTATTAATCACTTTAAAAGTCTGCACAAATTGCGGTGACAAGATGCGCATAAAGCCAGCGCTGACAACTAAATCCGGCTGATACTTTGTCACTAGTGAGAGCAGCTCTTGATCCCAGATCGCACGGTCACCAACAAGCTCTAGTAATTCAACTTTGATTCCGAATTCATTCGCAACTCCAATTACTTTGGCAGCAGACTGATCACAGATAAGAGCGGCAATCTCGTAGCCCTTGTCAGCGGCGAAGATTGCCCGAGCTAAGGTGCCCGATCCGCTGGCCAGAATTACGACTTTCTTCATCTGGCTCGATCTAACCGCGGCAGAACTCTCGCCAAACCAATGCCTATGGCCATTTCCACGCCAATGGCTAAGGTTACTTTCCAGATAGAAACGCCAACAGCGCTAAGCGCTTCGGTCATTAAAGATCCACTTGCGGCCCAACTAATAAAGGCAATTGCCAACAGAACTAAGGTGAAAGTCTGCCAAAGAACTTCCGGCCGCTGATTTAGCGTCCAACTAGTTAAAGCAACACCGGCTGCAACAAAAAATAGAATTGCGATTAGCGCCCAATGAAATTTTCCAGTTGGCAGAGCGCCCAATATTGGTAGCGCTGGAATCTCGGGGACTATATATGACAGCGGTGAAATTATGGTTTCGTTACCAACTCCAAAACCAACGCCGGCAAAATAACCTATGGTTGCAACAGCAGCATTTGGCAAATAGAGGACATTTAATATCAGAAGTAGTAATCCACCCAAAATTCCTGGCTCAAGGACTTGAGTTAAATCTTTAACGGTTGCCAAATTGACCAGTAACGAAATACCTAGAACTAGGAATGCCAGACCTAAGAATGCGGCAATGATGCGGGTGGCAAAGAAAATTGGTTGGGATGAAACTTTTCGACGTTCGGCACTTAATACCGAAAGTGTCACAATCGGAATTGTTACAAGTGGCGTTAAATACCAAACCGGTTTAACGGCATCGGTTGTAACAAAGAAAGCGATGGCAGCAGTGATGCCTGCGTACCAAGTAACAAATAGAGTGCGCGCTAACGCAACGCTTTGATAATCGTTATCTAACCGTTCGATACTACGTTTGAAACCACTGCGAATTGCCAAAATTGGAAATACCAAAGCGCCCAGCGGTAGGTAAGTTAACCAGCCAGCGGCGGCACCTTCAGAGAGGGTTAAGTTAAAAGCTAAATGATGTGCGCCAAGCCAAAGCCAAATCGCAGCTCGAACTGGATCAGAAGTATTTCCATTTGTGCTGCCAGCTGTTGCCCAAGCAATTAGAGAAAGAAAGGCGATCGGTAGAAGAACAACTGAAATACTGCGTACAACTTGAGCCAACGTGACCGCAAGGACTCGTTGGAACATTGTTGTTAGCGGCCCAAAATGGCGCGCAATAGACGCGCCGTTTCACTTGGGGTTTGACCCACTTTAACGCCAGCTGCTTCAAGAGCATCTTTCTTTGCTTGCGCTGTTCCAGATGAACCCGAAACGATTGCACCGGCGTGACCCATGGTCTTGCCTTCAGGCGCTGTGAAGCCAGCAACATAACCAACCACTGGTTTAGTTACATACTCGGCAATAAATGCAGCGGCGCGCTCTTCAGCATCGCCACCAATTTCACCAATCATCACGATCGCTTCGGTTTCTGGATCATCTTGGAATGCTCGTAAGCAATCGATGTGCGTAGTGCCAACAACTGGGTCGCCACCTATGCCGACAGCAGTGCTAAAACCAATATCACGAAGTTCGAACATCATTTGGTAGGTAAGAGTTCCGGACTTGGAAACTAAACCAATTGGTCCAGCACTTGCGATATTCGCCGGAATGATTCCGACATTTGACTTACCGGGACTAATTAAACCTGGGCAGTTTGGCCCAATAATGCGAGTAGTTCCTTTAGTTAATGAGTGAGCATAAAAGCTAGCTGAATCATGAACTGGAATTCCTTCGGTGATAATAACTACAAGTGGCATCGCAGCATCAATTGCATCGACAACTGCGGCCTTGGCAAACTTAGGTGGTACGAAAATTACTGAAACATTGGCACCGGTTGCCGCCATTGCTTCACCAACAGTATTAAAGACCGGCAGATTGTGGCCATCAATTTCAACAGATTGGCCACCCTTACCTGGCGTTACGCCACCGACAACCTTAGAACCTGATGCCAACATGCGACGAGTGTGCTTAGTTCCTTCCGAACCAGTCATACCTTGAACGATAATTTTAGAATCAGCGTTAATGAAGATCGACATTTACTTAGCCGCCAATTCTGCTGCACGATTGGCAGCGCCATCCATAGTGTCTAGCTGTTCTATAAGCGGGTGCGCAGCTGCCGTCAAAATTGCCCGACCTTCAGCAACATTGTTGCCATCTAGGCGAACCACAATTGGCTTGGTGGCCTGTGCGCCAAGTAATTCGAGGGCTTGCACGATGCCATTTGCTACCGCGTCGCACGAAGTGATGCCGCCGAAAACATTTACGAACACGCTCTTTACATCTTTATCACCCAAGATAATTGAGAGGCCATCGGCCATAACTTGAGCAGAGGCACCGCCACCAATATCTAGGAAGTTTGCTGGGCGAACGCCACCGAATTTTTCGCCGGCATAAGCAACCACATCAAGTGTGCTCATTACTAGGCCCGCACCATTACCGATAATGCCTACTTGGCCTTCAAGCTTTACATAGTTCAAATTCTTTGCTTTTGCTGCAGCCTCGAGTGCGTTCTCTGCTGCTTGATCAACAAGTGCTTCGTGCTCTGGATGACGGAAACCAGCATTTTCATCAAGAGTTACTTTGCCATCGAGTGCGATGATCTTGCCATCAGAAGTTTTAACTAGTGGGTTGACTTCAACAAGTGTGGCATCTTCAGAAACAAATGTTTCCCAAAGCTTTACCAGAACTGCTGAAACTTGGTCAGCTACATCGGCTGGGAATTTTGCGCTTGCGATAATTTCAGTAGCGCGCGCTAAGTCAATACCCACATTGGAATCAACTGGAATCTTTGCTAACTTTTCAGGTGCTGTGTGAGCTACTTCTTCAATTTCCATGCCGCCGGCAACAGATGCCATAACTAAGAAAGTGCGGTTGGAACGATCGAGCAGTATTGCTAAGTAATATTCAGATTCAATTGGCGCAGCCGCTGCAATCATTACAGTGCGAACTTCGTGCCCCTTTATATCCATACCTAAAATTGCGCTAGCTTTTTCGCGAGCATCAGCAGGATCAACAGCTAGCTTCACGCCGCCAGCTTTTCCGCGGCCACCAACTTTTACCTGGGCTTTAACGACAACTTTGCCACCAATTTTTACTGCGGCTGCTTCGGCTTCATCAGCCGTTGTTGCGATCTCAGCTGGCAGAACTGGTACGCCATGCTTTTCAAAAAGATCGCGAGCTTGGTATTCGTATAAATCCACTAGTTGACCGCTTTCATTTTTACTAAAGAGCGCGAAGGCCGCGAGAAACCTACCTAATACTAGAGCTTCTCGACAGGTGCGTAGCGCAACAACAATCGCTTATCGCCGTATTGGCCAAAGTTAATGGTTGCCTCGCTCTTATCGCCCTCACCAGCGGTGCCGACAACTGTGCCTAAACCAAATGTGTCATGTGACACACGATCGCCAATTGCCAAAGATATTCCAGATGGTGCTTTGCGCCCAGTTGCTCGCGGAGGTGGCGAAGTTGCAACTCGTGGTTTACGAATCAGTGATGGAGATATCACATTGTGATTTCGCCATTCAATTACATTGGCGGGAATCTCATCAAGGAATCTAGAAGGCGGATTGTAATTAGGCGCACCCCAAGAAGATCGATATTCAGCACGTGAAATATATAGTCGCTCTCGCGCTCTAGTTAAACCCACATAAGCCAATCGACGTTCTTCTTCAATCTCATCTTTTTCGCCCAAAGTTCGTGAATGCGGAAAGATGCCATCTTCCATGCCAGTTAAAAATACTGTTGGAAATTCCAAACCTTTAGCAGTGTGTAGCGTCATTAAAGTTACCACCCCGCCATGATCTTCGCCTTCAGGAATTTGATCTGAATCAGCAACTAACGAAACTTTTTCGAGGAAACCAGATAGCGAAATTTCTTCATCTTCAGTTAGCTCTTCAAATGGGCGTTCTTCATATTCCATGGCAACAGCTAAGAGCTCTTTTAGATTCTCAACGCGCACTTCATCTTGTGGGTCTGTGCTATTTGCTAGCTCGGTCAACAGACCAGATTGTTCAAGGACTGCTTCAACGATTACCGAAGGGCGAACTTTTGCTTCAACTAAAACGGCCAACGCGCTAATCATGGAAGTGAATTGGTTAATTGATTGCGCAGCTTTTGGTGGAATTTCAGCTGCTTCAGAGGCTGCTATTAACCCACCCCAGAAGGAGTAGCCACGAGATTTCGCGTGTGCTTCAAGTATCTCAAGTGCTCGATCACCGATTCCGCGCTTTGGATAATTAATTACTCGGCGCAGTGAAACTTCATCTTCAGGGTTTGCAATAACCCGTAAATAGCTGAGTAAATCTTTAACTTCCTTGCGCTCATAGAAACGCAGGCCACCAACAACTTTATAAGGCAGAGCGGCTCGCATAAATACTTCTTCAAAGACGCGAGATTGCGCATTGGTGCGATAGAAAACCGCCGTTTGTCCAGGCATTGAAAGACCTTTATCCATCAGAGAGCGAACTTCATCTTTCACAAATTCGGCTTCATCATGTTCGGATTCGGCAACATAGCCAACTAATGGCGCACCAGCACCGGCTTGCGACCAAAGGTTTTTCTCTTTGCGCGACTCATTCTGAGTAATGACGGCATTTGCCGCATTAAGAATATTCTGGGTAGATCGATAATTCTGTTCGAGCAAAATCGTGGTGGCACTTGGATAATCAAGTTCGAACTGCATAATGTTTCGAATCGTGGCGCCTCGGAAGGCATAAATAGATTGATCAGCATCGCCCACCACACATAGTTCAGCCGGTGGTAGTCCCTCAAGATCGCTACCAACTAGCTCGCGCACCAGAATGTATTGCGCATGATTAGTGTCCTGATACTCGTCAACTAGAACATGGCGAAAGCGCGAGCGGTATTTAGCTCTCGCTTCTGGAAAACGCTGTAGAACTTCAACAGTCTTTAAAATTAGATCATCAAAATCCATCGCATTTGATTGCTGTAAACGGCGTTGATAGAGCGAGTAAACATCTGCTACTACTTCTTGAAATTGATTAGTGGCGGCATTTAAGTAATCAGCTGGGCCCAGTAACTCGTTCTTGGCATTACTAATAACTGATTGAAATTGGCGCGGTGGATAGCGCTTTGGATCAAGGTTTAAATCTTTCGAAACAATGGTGATCAGGCGCAAACTGTCGGCAGAATCATAAATTGAGAAGGAATTGCTATAACCCAATCGCGCAGCTTCTTGGCGCAAGATTCGAACGCAAGCTGAGTGAAAAGTCGAAACCCACATGGATTGGGCGACCGGGCCAACTAGCTCTTTAACACGTTCCTTCATTTCGCCAGCAGCTTTGTTTGTGAAAGTAATCGCCAAAATTGAATATGGGGTTGCATTACGCCTTGCCATCAAATAAGCGATACGCCGAGTTAAAACTCGAGTTTTGCCAGAACCAGCACCAGCCACAATTAGAAGTGGCCCACCAGCATGAACTACGGCAGCGCTTTGTTGCGGATTCAGCCCCGCAATCAAAGGGTCATTGCTGATTTCGGTGCTGCTCATGGCGCGCAGTCTATTAGGCTACGGCGACAGAATTCTTTAAGGGAGCAGACACATGGAACCAATCGCCGATAGCGAGATCAAGCGAGTTCTAGTTGTTTGTGCCCACCCCGATGATTCGGATTTCGGTGCATCGGGCACCATCGCACAATGGGTAAAAGCTGGCATTGAAGTTGGTTACGTTCTTTGCACCAATGGCGATCAAGGTGGCGAAGAATCCGGAATTCCGTTGGCAGAAATGCCACAAGTACGGCAACGCGAACAACGTGAGGCTGGCGCAATTATTGGCGTCACCAATATTACATTTTTAAATTATCGCGATGGTTGGCTCGAGCCAACAATTCCACTTCGCAAAGATATTGTGCGCGAGATTCGCCGCTTTAAACCAGATCGCCTAGTTTGTCAGAGCCCGGAACGTAACTGGGATCGCATCGGAGCGAGCCACCCAGATCACTTAGCTGCTGGCGAATCAGCAATCCAAGCGGTTTATCCAGATGCCCGTAATCCCTTTGCTTTTACTGATTTAAAAGAAGCTGGCTTTGAACCTTGGCGAGTTAAGGAAATTTGGGTTATGGGCCATGCGCAACCAGATCATTGGGTTGATATCACAGAAACTTTTGACCTTAAAATTAAGGTGCTTCAAGCTCATGCATCACAAACTGCTCACAATAAAGAGTTAGAAAATATGTTGCGTGAATGGGGCATGCGAAATGCGGCCAATGGCGGCTTTGCTGATGGAGTTATTGCCGAAGCTTTTAAGATTGTAAATACAAACTAACGAACAATAACGCGGCGAATCTCGACTGCTTGTATCGGGAAGCCATCGCCGTTGTAGTAATACTTGCCATCTTGGCCTTGCTTAACTGCGCCAACTGCAGCTATAGCGCGAAGAGTCTCTAGCCCACTAGTGATGCGACCCCATACGGTGTAATACGGGTTTAGCTCGGAATCTTCATATACAAAAAACATTTGGCTGCCATTTGTATTCTTGCCAAAGTTAGCCATTGCCAATGTTCCAGCTGGGTAAGTAATTGTTTGCCCTACTGGCAAATTCTCATCGGGAATACCAGTCCATGGCTTGCGATTAAAGACTGGCCCGCTTGTTCCTGTCGCGGTTGGATCGCCACATTGAAGAACATAAAGTCCTTGGGTAGTTAAGCGATGACACAGAGTTCCGTTATAAAACCCTTTGCTAGCCAAAGTTGCTAAGGCAGTTAAAGTTTGTGGCGCTTTATCTCCAACAGTTTCAACCACAATGTTTCCGCAATTAGTAATGAAGATAAAAGATTTTGGCAAAACTTTGGCGATACTCTTTGGTTGGACAATTGATGGTGACGCGTGTGCCTTAGCAGTAGCTTTAACGCATTTCTTTACCGGCTCTTTAGTGGCTGCCGAAACTGCTGGCGTAAGGGATGCTGCCAGAACAATTGCGGTTGTGATAACCAAAGTGCGTTTCATAATGGCTAAGAATACCGATCGCTCGGGTTACTCCCACTCGATTGTTGCTGGGGGTTTGCTAGTAATATCCAGTGTGACCCGATTTACTTCGCGCACCTCGTTGGTAATTCGGGTGGAAATCTTGGCTAGGACCTCATAAGGCACGCGAGACCAGTCGGCCGTCATCGCATCTTCACTCGACACCGGGCGCAAGACGATTGGGTGGCCGTAGGTTCGACCATCGCCTTGTACGCCAACACTGCGCACATCAGCTAATAGAACAACTGGGCACTGCCAAATTTCGCGATCAAGGCCAGCGGCCTTTAATTCTTCGCGGGCAATGGCATCTGCCTCACGCAAAATTTCTAAGCGTTCGGCAGTTACTTCACCAATGATGCGAATACCTAGCCCTGGGCCCGGGAAAGGTTGGCGCCAGATAATTGCTTCAGGTAAACCTAACTGCAGACCAACTTGGCGAACTTCATCTTTAAATAAAGTTCTAAGCGGTTCGATTAACTTAAATTTAAGGTCATCTGGCAGGCCGCCTACATTGTGATGCGACTTAATGTTTGCAGTGCCCTCGCCGCCGCCAGACTCAACTACATCTGGGTAAAGCGTTCCCTGAACTAAGAATTCAACATCTCCCCCAGCTGCAATATCGCGTGCGGCTGATTCGAAGGAACGAATAAATTCGCGGCCAATAATCTTTCGTTTAGTCTCGGGATCAGTTACGCCAGCAAGTGCGTTCATGAACTGATCAACAGCGTCAACCACAACAAGTGATACGCCGGTGGCTGCTACAAAGTCACGTTCGACTTGTTCGGATTCACCTTTTCGTAACAAACCATGATCTACAAATACGCAAGTTAATTGGTTACCAACCGCTGCTTGAATAATTGCCGCAGCTACCGCTGAATCAACGCCGCCAGATAGTCCACAAATTACTCGCTTATCGCCGATGATGGCTTTTGCTTTTGCGATTTCAGTTGCTGCGATATTTTCCGAAGTCCAAGTAGGTTGGCAACCAGCAATCTCAATTAACCAACGCTTTAAAATCACTTGACCTTGTTCAGAGTGCAGAACTTCTGGGTGGAACTGAACACCAGCTAATTTTCCGTCGCTACTTTCAAAAGCGGCAATTGGCGTATCGGCAGTTACGGCGCAGATGTTGAACCCAGCAGGGGCGGTTGTAACCGCATCACCATGGCTCATCCAGACGTTTTGTTTAACCGGCAGCTCGGCAAATAATTTTGAACTAGTTGTAGCGGTAATTTCAGTACGGCCAAATTCAGATTTTCCAGTTTGGCTAACTACCCCACCAAGAGCTGCGGCCATTGCTTGAAAGCCGTAACAGATGCCAAATACTGGAATCCCAAGCTGCAGAATATTTTCATCAAACTTTGGCGCCCCTGTTGCATAAACACTAGATGGGCCGCCCGATAAAATGATCGCACTCGGCGCCTTGGCACTTACTTCAGCCGCGGTAATTGATGACGGCACGATCTCGGAGAAAACGTTTGCTTCGCGAACTCGACGCGCAATTAACTGCGCATACTGCGCGCCAAAATCAAGAACAAGTACTGGATTAGCCACGGTTAATAAGTACCTCGACGCGCTGGAATTCCTTAACATCGGAATATCCGCAAGTAGCCATTGCGCGGCGAAGAGCGCCAAATAAGTTCATGGAACCATCGGAAGTACTTGATGGTCCAAGCAGAATTTCTTCTAGTGTGCCAACTGTGCCAACTGCGACGCGTTCACCACGTGGCAGAACTGCGTGATGTGCTTCAGAGCCCCAGTGCCAACCTAAGCCAGGAGCTTCTGTGGCTTTGGCTAATGGTGAACCCATCATTACCGCATCGGCGCCCATGGCAATAGCTTTAGCAATATCACCGCTGCGACCAACGCCACCGTCGGCAATTACATGAACATAACGGCCGCCAGATTCATCGAGATATTCGCGACGAGCAGAGGCAACTTCAGCAACAGCAGATGCCATTGGAACTTGAATACCTAAAACTTTACGAGTTGTGTGCGCAGCTCCACCACCGAAACCAACTAAAACGCCAGCAGCACCTGCGCGCATTAAGTGCAGCGCACCTGTTGCGGTTGCAACACCACCAACAATTACTGGCACATCTAGTTCGTAAATGAATTTCTTTAAGTTAAGTGCATCATCACGTGTTGCCACATGTTCAGCACTAACTGTGGTTCCGCGAATTACGAAAATATCAACACCAGCATCAACTACCGCCTTATGTAGCTCGGCAGTGCGTTGTGGTGAAAGTGATGCCGCAACTGTTACGCCAGCTTCGCGAATTTGTTTAATGCGCTCTTTGATCAGAGCTGGCTGAATTGGAGCGCTATAAAGTTCTTGCATACGACGAGTTGCCTGCGCATCAGGCATTGAAGCAATTTCACCAAGCTGTATGCGGGGATCTTCATACCGAGTCCAGAGTCCTTCAAGGTTAAGAACACCCAGGCCACCTAACTTGCCGATCGCAATTGCAGTTTGCGGTGAAACCACTGAATCCATAGGTGCTGCCAACATTGGCAAATCAAATTTATATGCATCGATCTGCCAAGAAGTAGAAACATCTTCGGGATCCCGGGTACGACGCGATGGCACAATCGCAATATCGTCAAAGGAGTAAGCCTGGCGGGCGCGCTTGCCGGGTGCAATTTCAATCTCGAACATTTTTCTAAGCCCTAGCCTTTCTTCGCATAGTTAGGGGCATCTGCCACATGTAATACATCGTGCGGATGGCTCTCTTGTAGTCCAGCTGCGGTAATTTGAATTAAGCGACCATCGCGGCGCAAAGTATTGATATCTGGCGCTCCGGCATATCCCATTCCAGAACGCAAGCCACCAACTAATTGATGAACTACTTCGGCCACAGTGCCGCGATATAAAACTTTTCCTTCGATACCTTCAGGGACTAATTTATCTTCAGATAAAACATCATCCTGCATATAACGATCCTTGGAATAAGACTTCTGCTCGCCGCGTGATTGCATCGCACCAAGTGAACCCATACCGCGATAGCCCTTGTACTTACGGCCATCAATTTCAATTAATTCACCAGGTGATTCTTCGCAGCCGGCAAGTAACGAACCGAGCATTACTGAATTTGCGCCAGCGACAAGTGCTTTAACGATGTCGCCAGAATATTGCAGACCACCATCGGCGATCAATGGGATGCCCGCTTTGCCACAAGCTTTAGCAGCTTCCATGATCGCGGTAATTTGTGGAACACCAACACCTGCCACAATTCGAGTTGTACAAATCGAACCTGGACCAACGCCAACCTTTACCGCATCAGCGCCAGCATTAATCAAAGCTTGTGCGCCAGCACGAGTTGCCACATTGCCACCAATGACTTCGGTGGTTGGTGAAAATTTCTTAATGCGAGCAATCGCATCGAGTACTGCGCGATGGTGACCGTGTGCAGTATCGACAACAACCACATCAACGCCAGCTTCAATCAGTGCCTGTGCGCGAGCAAACCCATCGTCGCCAACACCAACTGCAGCGCCAACCATGCCCACGTTCTTTACTAATTTAACGTGCGTTACTTGCTCGTCGATAGGCAAATTACGGTGAATGATGCCAATGCCGCCGGCTTTAGCCATTGCAATTGCGAGCTGTGATTCAGTAACTGTATCCATTGCTGAGGAAATCAGCGGAACTGCCAAGGTAATGTTTTGAGTTAGCTGAGTTGAAGTTTCGACTTCAGAAGGAACAACTTCAGAGGCATCTGGCAATAAGAGCACATCGTCATAGGTCAGGCCCATCATTGCGATCTTGTCATCGCTCATTTCGGCCTCCCCTCCAATGGATAAGGCCAAAGTCTAACGGCTCTTTTAGGCCCCGATTGCCTGCGTAATTTCCTCACATGCACGCTGTAAATCAGCAGCCACGGTGACTTCACTACATTGCTCTGGATTCCAGCCCGGCCCACCCAGAATAATTTTGGGGGCAGGTCGTACATCAGGCAGTTCTTTGAAAAATATAGGGTCGCCGTTTTCGGATAATTGCGCCCAAAGAAAAAGCGCAGGCGGCGCTGATTTATTGATGATTCCGCAGAGAGCAGATAGCGGGGTTCGAGCACCTAAGAAATTACTCGCGATTTCACGTTCGGCCAAAGCTGCTGCGAGTGCATGAAGCGCGAGTGAATGAAGTTCTTCGCCGACGCAAGCTAACAAAACTGGCCGCGCATTAATGGCATCAAATTCTTCGGGTACTGATTCGCGCAGAACTGTCTTAACAATTTCACTGAGCATATGTTCGATCTCAATGCCTTCGCCAGTTCTCGCCCAGTCAGCACCAACGATAATCAAGACCGGCACGATAACGTTCTGCCAGCATTGAATTACACCGTTTTTCATCAAATCCTGGCGCAATGCCTGTAAAACAAAATCACGATCGAGTGATTGAGCTGCACGGCAAATTGCGGCAACTAATTCTTCGGCAACAACAATTTCAGTGACTAGATCAGGAATTGAAATTTCACCTTGATGAGATTTAGCCCTTAGTGCTGCATCACTTGGCGCAACCCCGGCTGTAATCAATCGACGCATTGTTACTAACCTGGCAACGTCGGCTCGCGAATATCTGCGATGGCTGCCCTCAACATGTTCTGATGGCCCTAGGCCATAGCGGCGATCCCAGGTCCGCAAAGTTGCCGGGGCTACGCCAATCTGGCGGGCTAGGGCAGCTACGGTCAGGGGTTGATCCATGCCCCAATCTTGGGGGGTAGGTGAGATTCGTGCCACCTGAGTACGCTCAAAGAGGGGTCTTCCCAAGAATACTTGACACAGATACTTGAACAACCTATGAAGCGGTTGTATGGTTTAACCCAGTAGCAGTTCAAGTATCCAAGGGGTCAAAATGAGCGAAGTTTCTCGTCTTCCAAAACCAGTTGTTGAAAACTGGAATTGGCAGCAAGAGGGTTCTTGCCGCGATCTGCCAAGTGAGATGTTCTTTCACCCAGATGGTGAACGCGGGCCGCGTCGCCGCAATCGCGAAAATGTAGCCAAGGCTGTTTGCGGTAGCTGCCCTGTTCTTGATGCTTGTCGCAAGCACGCACTTTCAGTGCAAGAACCTTATGGCATCTGGGGCGGTCTATCTGAAGATGATCGCGTCGCAATTCTCGACCGCGATGGCGCAGTTGCGCTATCGACTGCAAGTTAATTATTTATTAAGCCCCGAAAATAAAAAACCCGCCAGATATCCGGCGGGTTTTTTATTTAGTTATTAATTAATGTGCGTGCCCACCAGGGCCATGTGAATGACCGTGGCCGCCAGCAGATTCAGGTGCTTCATCGGCAGGACGCTCATATACAACTGCTTCAGTTGTAATAAACATCGCGGCAATTGAAGCAGCGTTAGCTAAAGCTGAACGAGTTACCTTAACTGGATCGATTACACCGTCTTTAGCTAAGTCGCCATAAACATCAGTTGCTGCGTTAAAGCCTTCGTTAGCTTTCATCGCACGAACTTTTGCTACAACTACATAACCCTCAAGACCGGCGTTTTCGGCAATCCAGCGAAGTGGTTCGTCACACGCTTTGCGAACTAACCGAACACCAACAGCCTTATCGCCTTCGAAGCCAAGATCGCCTTCGAGAGCATCGGCTGCGTGTACTAGTGCTGCGCCGCCGCCAACGACGATGCCTTCTTCAACTGCGGCACGAGTTGCTGAGATCGCATCTTCTAGACGGTGCTTCTTCTCTTTTAGCTCAACTTCGGTGTGTGCGCCAACTTTGATTACGCAAACGCCACCAGCGAGTTTTGCAACGCGCTCTTGTAGCTTTTCACGATCCCAGTCAGAGTCAGTATTTTCGATCTCTTTGCGAATCTCGGAAACGCGAGCCGCTACTACTGCCTTATCGCCAGCACCATCAACAATCGTGGTTGCATCCTTTGAGATAACAACGCGACGTGCGCGACCGAGAGATTCGAGACCGATTTGATCTAGCTTCATACCAACTTCAGCTGAGATAACTTCGCCACCAGTTAAGATTGCGATGTCTTGCAACATGGCCTTGCGACGATCGCCAAAACCAGGTGCCTTAACAGCAGCTGATGCGAATACACCACGCATACGGTTAACAACTAGCGTAGAAAGCGCTTCGCCTTCAACATCTTCAGCGATGATTAGAAGTGGCTTTGAAGTCTGAGCGACTTTTTCTAGGATCGGAAGAAGTTCGGCCAGAGCTGAAATCTTTCCACCTGAGATCAAGACGTAGGCATCTTCGAGGATTGCTTCCATGCGATCTTGATCAGTTACGAAGTAAGGCGAGATATAACCCTTATCGAATTGCATGCCTTCAGTGAATTCAAGTTCAAGGCCTGTAGTAGATGCTTCTTCAACTGTGATTACGCCATCTTTGCCAACTTTATCCATCGCTTCGGCAATTAAGTCACCGATGCCACGATCTTGCGCAGAGATAGTTGCAACGTCAGCGATCTGTGCCTTGTCTTTTACAACAGTGGCATTGGCCTTAAGGGCGGCTGAAATTGCAGCAACTGCTGCTTCGATACCAATTTTAATATCCATTGGTTGCGCACCGGCAGCTAAGTTACGAAGACCTTCTTTAACCATTGCTTGAGCAAGCACAGTTGCAGTAGTTGTTCCGTCACCAGCAACATCGTTGGTCTTGGTAGCAACTTCTTTAACTAGTTGAGCACCCATGTTTTCAACTGGGTCAGAGAGTTCAATCTCTTTTGCAATTGTCACACCATCGTTTGTGATAGTTGGGGCACCGAATGACTTTGAGATAACCACGTTACGACCCTTAGGTCCAAGTGTTACCTTGACGGTGTCAGCCAGAATATTCACACCGCGCTCCATGGCGCGACGGGCTTGCTCGTCAAACTGTAAGGACTTGCCGGCCATTAGTTCTTCTCAATTACAGCGAGAATGTCGCGAGCAGATAGAACTAAATATTCTTCAGCGTTGTACTTAACTTCAGTTCCGCCGTACTTGCTATATAGAACTACGTCGCCAACTTTGACATCCATTGGAACGCGAACGCCATCATCAAAGCGACCTGGGCCAACTGCTACAACGGTGCCTTCCTGAGGCTTCTCTTTTGCAGTATCTGGAATTACGAGACCTGACGCGGTAGTTGTCTCTGCTTCATTAGCTTTAACTACGATGCGGTCTTCTAGTGGCTTAATGGTTACGGCCATGATTAGTGCTCCTTTAAAAATCGAATTCATTAGAGCCTGCAATTAGCAGACTCGGGTCTTGAGTGCTAACGCCAAGCCTATGCTGGGCTATTGCCGCGATCAAATCGAGATCTGAGTGACCGGCAGGCTCGAGGCAGCGTCAAAAGCGATTGGGCTAGCTGATCTGCCAGCGGCAACCATGAGCGAGCCCAGGGCGGCAACCATAGCCCCATTATCGGTGCACAGAGCTGGGCTGGGGATTCGAAGCTTTATTCCTTGGGCGGCGCAGCGCTCGGTAGCCTCTTGGCGCAAGCGCGAGTTAGCCGCTACCCCACCGGCAATAACTAGTGAATTAATGCCAGTCTTCTTCGCAGCCGCAATTGCTTTAAGCAGCAATACATCGACGATCGCTTCTTGGAAAGAGGCCGCGACATCACCTTTGGCATATGTAGGGGTCGCTTCAAGATAACGAGCAACTGCTGTTTTAAGTCCAGAGAACGAGAATTCAAATGGCCGGGTTTCCCAATCTTTACTAGTGGTTAATCCACGCGGAAAATCAATGGCTGTAGCACTGCCAGTTTTAGCAATGCGATCAATTGCCGGGCCACCTGGAAAACCTAAATCCATAATGCGGGCAACTTTATCGAACGCTTCACCGGCTGCGTCATCCATGGTTTCGCCAAGTTTAATAATTTCACCAGTGATGTCATTAACTTGTAATAGTGATGAATGGCCGCCACTAACTAGTAAAGCGATAGTTGGTTCAGCTGGCAGATCATGAGTTAAATAATCAACACTGACGTGAGCAGCTAAGTGGTTAACACCATAAATTGGTTTATCAATTGCCAGAGCTAATCCAGCAGCTGCTGAAGTTCCGACCAGTAGTGCGCCAACTAAGCCAGGACCCGCAGTAACCGCAACAGCATCTAGATCGCTTAGTGAAATTTTCGCTTGCGCCATCGCTTCTTTAAGTGCGGGCTGCATAGCTTCGAGGTGCGCACGAGATGCGACTTCAGGTACTACTCCCCCAAAGCGCGCATGTTCTTCGACGCTTGACGCAATTACATTGGCCAACAATTTGCGACCACGCACAATGCCAATCGCAGTTTCATCGCAAGAGGTTTCAATGCCTAGTACTAGCGCCTCGCTCATTTGAGTTCCTTGCGCATAATTAAAGCATCGACGCCTAGAGCGTAATAATTTGCTCTGGTTGAAATCTCTTCATAGCGAGCAAAGTTATATAGGCGAATAGCATTTTCATTCTTGGTATCAACTTCTAGAATTACCTCTGTTGCGCCTTTTGCTTTCGCCCAATTTTCAAGTTCAACCAACATTGTTTGTGCTAACCCTTGGCCCCGAAAATCAGGCAAAATAGCAATAGTTAATAGGTCAGCAGGCACGCCAGCTGCTACCACCATGATTCCGGCATAGCCAATAATCGAGCCATCTTTTAACGCCAAGATGAATTGGCGCGTTCCGCCGAGGCCAGCAATCTCTTCTTTAAATTGTGCTTGCGACCAAGGGTAATCTGGAAACAAGCTTCGCTCTAGTGAAGTTAACACTGGCACATCGAGCACTGTGGGTTGGCGATAAGTAATCATTTGCGATCCGCCGTAGCAACTGCATCTGGGCGACGCAAGTAAATTGGTTCGGTGAATTCTTCACTAAGTGAAATGAAATACTTTGGATCTGGAAACAAATCACTTACTACTTTGATGCCGCGTGCTGCAACTACAGCTGGCAGATCAACGGTTGGGCCTTCAACGCGAAGCCCATTGGTGTAACGCGCCCAATAAACTTCCTTGCGCCGCGCATCGATAGCCACAATAAAATCTGACTCACTAACTTGGGCAGCAATAGCATCCAGTGAACAGAAACCACGAACTGGAATATTTCTAGCCCAAGCAAATGTCTGCGCAAAAGTGATTCCAACTCGTAAACCGGTATATGGCCCAGGCCCCATGCCAACTAACACTTCGGTAATTTCGCGGTTCTTAATTGCCGCCTGCACTAACTCTGGTAACGCTGGCCCATGAGACATGGCGCCATCACGAAACTCATTGAAAACTACTTTGCCGTTTTCAATTACAACTACCGAGGTGCGTGATGCAGCGGTGTCGATCGCTAAAATGCTCATAACGTAAACCCGGCCCAACGCGCACCAATACCAACGGCGCTCACCTGTCGAACTTCTTCACTTCTATCTATATGTATTTCTAGCCGATCTTCTGAAAGTCGGGCCGCTTCGGCGCCACCCCATTCAACAACTGTTACCGATTGCGGCAGCGCTGAATCTAAATCTAGATCATCTAAATAAAGATTGGCTTGGCCATCAATTAATAGTCGGTAGGCATCAACATGAATTAACGGGATTGTGCCTTGGTGTACTCGTGAGATAACAAAGGTAGGTGAAGTGATTCCGCTGATGTCTAAAGCGCTACCAATGCCTTGAGTTAGCAAAGTTTTACCAGCGCCAAGTGGGCCATTTATCAGGATTAGATCGCCGGCAACGAGTGTGGCCCCGAGTTTTGCCCCTAAGGCAAACATCTCATCAGGAGTTGCAATTGCGATCACTGGGAAAGATTACCGAGTAAAAATAAATCAGGGCCCGAGTTGCCTCGGGCCCTGATTTATTACTTATTTTCTTAATTACCAGATGTACTTCATATCAGCTGGACGGTAATCCAAATCTGAGTTCAAGCCTGGTGCGTACTTGATGTACTGCTGTAGGAAGCCAGGAGTTCCGACTCTTCCAGCATTAGCAGCGTGTGCCAAGATCTTGACCCAAGCCATCGTCTGCTTCTTTGTGAAGGTCTGATGTCCAACACCTGAAGGAGCAGCGGCGGCTGTAAAGTCTGGCGTTCCAGCTGCGGTGTACTTGGTGTAGGTCTCAGGTGTCATCGCATAAAGCGATGCCACATTCCAAACTGGCTTTAGCTTAGCTGCCGCGGCACGTTCTACTGAATTAGTTGCAGCAGCACGAGCAGCTTCATAAGTTGCCATCTTGACGTCGTAAACGGCGCGAGCTTTATCTACGTAAAGCGCACCGTTACCAGGAAATACCAAGCGATCTGCTTCATTTGAAAGAAGCACAACTGGCTTAGTGGTATCGAACTTGCTTGCATCAAGTGCCTTCAACTTAGCAACAGCAACAGGATCACCGGTAACGCGTGGTGCTAGTGAAAGAACACCAAGCATGCCGTTGATTCCATCATCTCCTGATAGACCTAAGTTATAGCGACCAGCATCGGCTGGATCTAACAAGCTAAACCAGTTGGTTTTTGTGTTGTCATAGAAGCCAGGGCCGGTAATTTCAGAGATCGCTTGACCACCGAATGTTCCGGTTGCAAGTGCTTCACCAAAGTTTTCTAGGATTGCAACTGTCGCGTTAATGCTCTGTTCCGCAACAAGACCACTCGTTGTAATGCCATCCATGTGAGAGCTCTTTGCTGGTATGCCCACTAATAGGCCAGTCAGCAATAGTGCTGAACGTTGTGGAATACCAGAACCCTTTAGGGCTGCTGGGAAGTCAAGTCCTGGTTGGCCCAGGTTTAGCGACCAAGCTTGTAGAAGCGCTCCAACTTTTTGGAATTCAGCAATAGATGCGTAATGTCCGGCCAGACCTTTAACGCCGAACGCTGCGCAACCTTTGATAGTTGGGTCAGCGAAAACGCTCAAGATATAGAACATGTCGCAAAGTGACTGAACTTCTTGACCAATTGATGGAGTTACGCCAGCCATGATGCCAACAGCGTCGGCATAATCTGGGTACTGCTCAATAAATGGCGTCATAATCGAACCAGCTTGTGATGAACCGTAAATAACACCTTTCTTAACGGTGTATTTAGCTTTAACGGTGTCGATTAGTTCCTTGAGCATCGCAACACGATCAACTGTGTTCCAACCACGAATACCGCCGGTTGATTTTCCATCATAAGTTGCTAAACCATAACCAGCACGCAACATTTCTGAATCGACGTTCAATTTAGTCGTAGAGCTAGTTGGCGTTAACTCCTCAATACCTGTTGGCACTGTGATGTAACCAGGAACTGGGTAAGTGAACTTAATTCCGTGGTTCCAGTAGAAGAAAGTTCCGTTGTAACGTGCTGGAACTTTGATCATGTAATCAGCGCCATTACTTAGCGTGCCTTTACAAGTTTCAACGCCATCAGTGGCAGTTGAACAAGTTGGCGCAGCAGCGTAGGCACTAGGTGCGATTGCTACAGCAGCTGTTGAGAGAAGTGCGGCTGCACCAATTGCGGCAATTAATTTGCGCATAGAGATAGTTTTCATTTTTACCTACTAGTTCTTTGGTAGAGCATCAGCAGCAATTGCTGGACGCTTGTAGTTGGAAACTGTTACTAGACCACTTCCAGAATCAGTTGTGTAAACAACGCGAGTTCCACCTACTGGTTGCAGAACTGTTGCTGCGTCATATGCGCCAATCCAGAAGCCGCTAAATGCTTCGTGAGTGGTTGCTGAATACTGCAGAGCTGAGAAAGCGGCACTGTTTATCTTGCTGCCATTTGACTCCATGTAGTCGATGAAACAAACTCGACTCAAAGTGCCCTTCTTGGCATTTGCTTGACAGGTCTTGTTGTTCTTAGCTGAGAACACAGTCTTAGTGTTCAACGTACCCATAAGCGCACCAACTGTCATGTAGCCAATATTCATACCCTGTAGAACGTTGTTATCCCAACGCTTATCAGGACCTTTATTGAACTCATCATTGATCTTCTTAAAGGCAGAAACATATTCATCACTGCTATCGCCTGGGGCTGGTGCATGTGAAGCACTGATCAAGCCCTTTAGTAGAGCAGCACTATCGGCTGGAGCGATTCCTCTTAAGCCAGCAATTGTTTGAATCGTTGTGGCATCTGCGCCAACGCTAATCACTACCCACTTTTCTGGCTTGTAACCTAAAGCGCTTGCGGTTAGAAGAGAAACTGCAGTTGCTGAAGAAACGGCCGCAATGATTGCAATTTCAACTCCATTTGCCTTTAGCTGACCAATCTGGCTACCTAGACCCGGGTTTGATTGAGTGCCTGAGATAAAGCTAGCCTCGGTCTTCTTTTTCTCAAAAGTTAAACCAGCTTCGTTGAAACCTTTAAGTGCATTTCGGCCAAAGTCATCAGTTTGGTACAAAATACCAATCTTCTTATCGGCATAAGTTTCTTTCAGATACTTACCCATGATCTTCGCTTCAGTTACATATGTTCCAAGGGCTGCGAAAGTTGTTGGGTAGGTAGCAGGCTTATAGAACTCGGTATATCCAGTATTTACAAATACATCAGGAATCTTACGACGATTGATGTCCTTGATGACTGCGATATGGGTCTGAGTTCCAACGCTGCCAACAAATGAGAAAACTTTTTCCTTATTAATCAATGATGAGGCAGTAGAAATAGTTAAGCCTGCCTTATAACCATCATCTTTAACTTCGAGACGAATCTTCTTTCCGCCAATGCCGCCCTTTGAATTTACATAATCAAAGTAACCGCGCATTGCGTCATCAATTTTGTTATAACCCGGGCTAGCTAGGCCAGTTTGGGGCAGCTGCATGCCGAGAACAATGTCGGATGTCCCGCTTACATCGCTTGAGTTTGCATTTGCCGGAATTTCGGCAAGCGTCATTGATCCCGCGATGAGCACGGCAGTTAGGCCGATTAGCTTTTTGCGAGATAGAGATGCACGTATATTCACTGCGTTCACTCTTTCTACTTCGATATACCGTCAGGTAGCTTTTTCGCGACTTGATCGGAACCTGGACCAGAGGTGATCCAGAACACGCTCAAACTAGCAGAGGGTTAACAGAAAGTGAACAAAATGGCCCATCAAAACAGCAATCGTTATTCGGCTGTTATTTGTTCCCGCTAGTGTCAGCCGGCAAACTACTTGTGGCGTGGCTTGTGGTGGTGGAGGGCTCCAGCGATACCAGCTGGGTTTAAGACAACTGTGAGAATCAGCAAAATTCCAGAAACCATAGCTGGCAGGTAGTCGCCGACTTGGGGCGCTAGTTCCCAGCCGCCAGTAATTTTATCGATTAGATCTGGCAGGAATACGACTAGCGCAGCGCCAAAAAAGGCACCCGCAATGCTTCGCAAACCACCGAGAATTGCGCCGGTTAGCAGCGCAAGTGAAAGTGAAACTGGATAAACGCTTGGCCCCACAATTCCACGTAACCCATACATAGCGCCAGCCAAGCCAGCAAAACCTGACGCAACTACAAAAGTAAATATCTTTACTCGCTGCACATTGATGCCGGTAAGAGATGCGGCAATCTCGTGATCTCGAACTGCGCGCCAACTGCGGCCGGTACGTGATTTGAAAATATTCAAAGCTAAGAAAAGTGCAATTGTGGCAAAGGGCAGAATGGCAAACAATTGCCATTGCTCATAACCGATTTCACCTATGGCACCTGAAAGCCATTCTGGTGGATTTCCAAAATCCACACTAAGTCCGACATCGCCGCCGAAAACAGATTCAAATCGAGTGGCCAGTGATGGAATTGCGAGTGCGATCACCAAAGTTGTACCAGCCAAATATGGGCCAGATAAACGTGCAGCGGTAATTCCTAATAACCAGCCAGCAATTAAGGAAACCACAGCTGAGATGATGATTGATTGCCAGTAACTCAAACCTAAATTCAATACAACTAAGGCACAGGTATACCCACCAACTGCCATAAGCGCACCTTGGCCCAGTGAAATTTGGCCAGATAGTCCAGTCAATAATGTGATCGACAAAATTCCGATAAAGTAAATTAGCACCACTGAAAGCTGACCCTGATTATATGGATCAAAGACTTTTCCAAAGTAAAAAATTAACGCGAAGAATATAAGTGATTTAATCGCATTGCCTTTTTGGAAGTGCTTAAACACGGCGCGCCTCTTTACTGCCAAGAATGCCTTGTGGCCGCACCAATAAAACTATTAAAAGAAGCGCCAAGATCGCTAAGAAAATATCGGACGGTGAGCTATAGACATTAACAAATGAGATAACTAGTCCCAAGATAAAGCCACCTAGAACTCCGCCGGGCAGGCTATCTAAGCCACCTATAACAGTTGCCGTAAAACCGATAATGAGAATCAAATCAAGGGTATTTGGAGATAAATTGGTATTTGGAGTAACTAATAAACCAGCCAATGATGATGCAGCACCTGAGATCGCCCAACTCAGGGTGCGCACTGAACTGGTGCGAATTCCACTTAGCCGTGCCACTTCTGGGTTAAGTGCGCTGGCACGCATTGCCAGACCCATGCCAGTTTTCTGAAAGAAAATCGTAGTAATAATCAAAGTTACTAACACAATACCGATTACGAATAAATCAAAGGCAGTAAATGGCATCACAGTGCCACCAATAGTTAGACCCAAGGTATTTACTGGTGCCGGGAAACCACGTTCTTCGGCCGCCCAGATCATGCCAGCTGCTGCTTGCAGAATTCCTAAAATACCAAGGGATGCAATTACTGGAACTGTTCCGCGCATTGCTGGGCTAGCCAGCATCGCTGAGCTTCTTTTTCCAGATAACGGGCGCATTACAAGTAAATCAACGGCCGTGCCTAGCGCTGTACCAACAGCTAGTGCTACGAAAAAAGCAATCCAGTATGAGTAACCATTAATGATCATGGTTGATGCAACATATGTACTAAACATAGCCTGGCCCATTTGAGCAAAGTTAATTACCCCAGCACCTCTCCATACCAAAACTAAACCAAGTGCAACGAGGGCATAGATTGAACCGCTTGCAGTTCCGGCGAAGACAGCTGATAAGAATTGTTCCATCGCGCTTCCTCCTAATATCCCAAGTAAGCAGCACGCAACGAAGCATCTGCTTTTAATTCGGCGGCCGGCAAATTTGCGACAACTTTTCCAAGGGAAAGTAAAACTCCGTAATCAGCAACAGCTAAAGCAGTATTAGCATTTTGTTCAACTAATAAAACGGTTAAGCCACTTTTACGACAAAGGTCATTAACGGTTTGAATGATTTGTTCAACAACAAGGGGTGCTAAACCAAGTGATGGTTCATCAAGCAGAAGTAACTTTGGGCGTGATACTAAAGCGCGACTAATTGCCAACATCTGACGTTCACCGCCTGAGAGCGTGCCAGCCAACTGCTTACTACGCTCTGCTAAACGTGGGAAAAGCTCGTAAACCTCTTCGATAGCTAGCTTTACATCGCTACGGAAATGACGGCGGCGAAAGAGTGAACCCATCTCAATATTTTCAGCCACGGTTAATTGGGAAATAACAGCATGACCTTCAGGCACGTGAGCGATACCAGATCGCACAATAGATTCTGGAGCTTTACCGATTAGTGATTTATCTGCCCAAATCATTTGACCACTTTTAGCACGCTCAAGACCAGAAATTGTTCGAAGCAGCGTGCTCTTGCCAGCGCCATTGGCACCAATGACAGTAGTTATTTTTCCTTCGGCGGCAGTAAATGAAACACCGTCAAGGGCGCGAATCGCACCGTATTCAGCAACTAAATTTTCAATCTTAAGCATGAGATCCGCCGATTTCCTGGCCATCAACATTTGTACCAAGATATGCCGCAACAACTGCTGGATCGCGCTTAACAGTATTGAAATCACCGCTAGCAATAACTTTGCCGAAGTTAAGAACGTAGACTTCATCAGAGATATCTCTGACGAAATCAACATGGTGCTCAACAATTAGAATTGCGCATTGGCGTTTTAATTGCTTTATTAGTGTTGCTAATTGGTCAATTTCATCCTGTCCTAATCCGGCAGCTGGCTCATCAAGTAAAAGAAGTTTTGGCTTCATAACTAAAGCACGGGCAATTGCCACGCGCTTGGAATCAGGATAAGTAAGTTCGGTTGGCTCAAGGAATGCCGTGTGTGCAGCCCCAGCCCAAGCTAAAGCTTCGTGAGCGCGCTCTTCTAATTGCTTCTCAAATTTTGGCGAAAAGCCTAAGAGGTCGCGGATAAAATTAGATTTATTATGCGAATCTGCGCCCATCATTACATTTTCTAAAACACTTAGTCCACTAAATAAGCCAACGCCTTGCAGAGTTCGCGAAATTCCTAACTTCGCTAATTCTTGAGGTTTTGGCCAATCTATTTTTTTGCCCTCGAATGAAATTGAGCCATTCTCTGATTCAACTAATCCAGAAATTGTGTTAAAAATTGTGGTCTTGCCGGCACCATTTGGCCCAATTAAGCCGACTACTGAATTAGGAGCAACTTTTAAGAAAACATCATCGAGCGCCGTTAATCCGCCAAACTTAACGGTCAGACCAGCTATAGCGATTAGGTCAGTTTGATCACTCATGAGGGTAGATTCTAGGTACTCGCGGCCCAATTCTGGTGGTCATTTCATAGTTAATACTGTTGCTAGCGATACCCCAATCTTCGGCTGTGAATTCACCGCAAGCGCCGTTATTAAAGATCACCACATAATCACCAGCCTTAGCTGTGGCTTCAGGACCCAAATCAACTACAAATTGATCCATAGAAACGCGACCGATAATTGGTGAGCGTTTCCCAGCGAAAAAAACTCCAGCTTTTTTTGCTACGCGCGGAATTCCATCGGCATACCCCATAGCAACCACACCAAGAACAGTCTCACGTGAGGTTGATTCAGTTGCGCCATAGCCAACCGGAGAATTGGCTGGGACTTTCTTAACTAAATGCAATTTTGCACGAACTTCCATGGCGGCAGTTAAGCCAAGTGACTTACTAGTTCCAAGATGCTCAAGATCAGGCGTTAGACCATACATCGCAATTCCGGTGCGAACTAAATCAAAGGCCGCACTTTGATTTGTCATCGTTGCTGCCGAATTTGCTAAATGCTTTAGCTGAGGAACAACTCCCACCGCCGCTAGATCAGCAACTGCTTTCTTAAAATTAGATAATTGATCTTGGTTCTGCTTTTCACTCACTTCATCTGCGCGTGCGAAATGTGAAAAAATTCCAACAACTTCGACTTTACTAAAATCTGATTTTAGAAACTCTGGCCACTCTTCCAAGAATCCACCGCGGGTCATGCCGGTATCTACTTCGATATGAATGCGCGCTCGCTTGCCAGTTGCCACAATTTCTTTGAAAATATCAAGGGATGGAACTGCTAAATCTATTTGAGCATCGATCGCTGCTGCGTAGTTAGAACCAGGTGGAACTAACCAAGCCAGAATTGGCGCTGTGATGCCACCTGCGCGTATTGAGTGCGCTTCTTCAACTAGAGCAACACCAAGCCAAGTAGCACCTGCACTAATTGCAGTTTTAGCCACTGGCACTAAACCGTGGCCATAGGCATCGGCTTTAACAACTGCCATCAAAGCGGTGCCTGAGGTAGCTTTCAATTTCTTAACATTGGCAGCAATTGCGGTTAAATCAACGACTGCTTCGGCGCGATTACTCACTAGCGCTCCACGATTACGAAAGCGGAAGCAATACCAGCATCGTGCGAAAGAGAAAGATGCACCGCAGCGCCATCTACTAAGTCGGCAATTTCGCCACGAAACAAAAATGCTGGCTTGCCACTTTCTAAATTAATCACTTCAGCATCATGCCACGGCAAACCTTTGCCAGCACTAAGCGCTTTGGCCAGTGCTTCTTTGGCAGCAAAGCGAGCCGCTAAAGAAGCTATCGGTTTAGTTTGTTCGGCCAGTGTGAAAAGTCGCTCTTTAAGTCCCGAAGTGCGCTCAAGCGCTTCAGTAAATCTAGCAATATCAACTACATCGATACCTACGCCATCGATCATGCTTGTTCCTTGCGCGAAGGAATCAATCGGTCAAGAGCGGTAACTCCGATTAAGAGTGCTCCCCCTAGAAATATCCCACCAAGTAAATCTGAGAACCAGTGAGTATTTCGGTAAAGCGAGACAACCATAATTGCAGTCGTCACAGATGAAACTACTGAAATTAAATACTTAGCACTCTTAGGTTCACTCCATAAGTATCGATAAACCAAATAAGCAAAAAGTCCCCAGATTAAAATTGCATTTGAAATATGACCACTTGGAAATGACATTCCGCCAGAATTCAAGAGATCCATATCCAAGCGAGGTTTAGTGCGGCCAATATAAAGTTTAAAAACACCGACCACGCCATTTAGCGCAAGTAGTGCAACGATGGCGAGAAGTAGCGGGCGATAAGTATTGAATCTGCGCCATAGATAAGCCGATAGCAACAAGATGGCTGCTGCGCTTAATCCACGAAGTCCTAAATCATCGATGCGACGCAAAACAAAATAGACCCACTTTGGAAAGAGATATCTATCAAAGGTCGCAATTTTGTCATCGATCGTAATTAGCCAACCTGCAGTCACTACTTGATAAGTAACGAAGAGAAATCCCGAGGTAGCAAAAGCTGCCCAAGAGAATGAGCGACTTAACTCTTCGCGTTGGTGGGCTTTCAATTTGAGCATTATTCGACCGTAACCGACTTTGCTAAATTACGTGGTTGATCCACATCATTGCCGCGGGCAATCGCCATTTCATAAGCAAATACCTGTAGTGGCACAGTTGCTAAAACTGGCTGGAAGAGTGCAGGCGCAACTGGAATGCGAATTACATGAGTAGCGCCAGTTACTTCAGCGCCTTCTTGCGCAATAACAATTACTTGTGCGCCACGGGCTTTAACTTCTTGAATATTACTTAACATTTTTTCATCGAGTGAATGCTCGTGCCCCGCTGGAACAATTGCGATTACTGGAGTTCCTTCTTCAATTAGCGCAATCGGACCATGCTTGAGTTCGCCGCCTGCGAAACCTTCGGCATGCATGTAGGCAAGTTCCTTTAACTTAAGAGCACCTTCAAGGGCTGCCGGAAAACCAACGTTTCTTCCTAAGAATAAAACAGATGAACTCTTGGCAAAGGTGCGAGTAAGTGCTCGCAGCGGCTCTACCGTTTCAAGAATTGCTTCAATTTTTGCTGGTAATTCAAGTAATTCGTTATAAAGATCTACCACTTCATTATCAGTTAGTTCTTTACGTACTTGGGCTAGATGCAGACCAATTAAATAAGCAGCCACGACTTGAGTTAGAAATGCTTTAGTCGAGGCCACGGCAATTTCGGGCCCGGCGTGGGTATAAAGAACCGCATCTGATTCACGCGGAATCGTTGAGCTATTGGTATTACAGATTGCCAAGACTCGTGCACCGGCTGCTTTAGCGTGACGAAGCGCCATCAAGGTATCCATAGTTTCACCTGATTGTGAAATCGCTATTACTAATGTTTGCGCATCAATGATCGGATCGCGATAGCGATACTCGCTAGCTATTTCGACTTCAACGCTAATCTTTGCCCACTTTTCAATCGCGTATTTTGCGATCATGCCAGCGTGATAAGCAGTGCCGCAAGCAATAACTACTATCTTCTTCAGGGACCGAATTTCCTCATCACTCATCTTTAACTCATCAAGTTCAATTTGATTGTTATCACTTAAACGGCCAATTAAGGTATCGGCAACTGCTTTAGGTTGCTCGAAGATTTCTTTGAGCATGAAGTGGTTAAAGCCACCTTTTTGAGCAGCTTCAGCATCCCAAGTAACTTGATACTCACGCGGAGTTTGAGCATTGCCATCAAGGTCGGTAATTTCAAAACCAGTCGGCGTAATAACCACAATTTCATCTTGGCCAAGTTCAACTGCGCGCTTGGTGTATTCAATAAAGGCTGCCACATCAGAGGCTAAGAAAAACTCGTTTTCGCCCACACCCAATACCAGCGGCGAATTACGACGCACGCCAACAATTACGCCAGGGTTATCTGCATGCACTGCTAATAGGGTAAAAGAACCGCGCAGCGTCTTAACAGCCTCGCGCATAGCAGCCGGCAGATCGCCATTAAACTCTTTACGTAGATCACTTAACAAGTGAGCCACTGATTCGGTATCAGTATCAGAATGAAACTTATGACCTTTGGCTTGCAGCTCGGCCTTTAATTGGCTGTAATTTTCGATGATGCCATTATGAATAACGGCTAGCTTGCCTTCGTTATCTACATGCGGGTGTGCGTTGTTATCGGTTGGCCCACCATGGGTAGCCCAACGAGTATGACCAATTCCGGAAGTGGCTGATGGCAGTTGGTCGCCTAGTGAACTTTCTAGATTTCCTAACTTGCCAGCGCGCTTTTCAATAAACAATTTGCCGCTAGTGCCAAGTGCGATACCAGCTGAGTCATAGCCGCGATACTCAAGGCGGCGCAATCCTTCAATTAAAGGCGTGATTGCCGAATTCTTGCCGGTGTAGCCAACGATTCCGCACATATAAGTTATCTCAACTCTGCTTCTACTACTTGGGCAAGCTTTGTAGCCACATCTTGGGCAACGGCGTCACTCTGTGCCTCAACCATAACGCGCACTAAAGGTTCGGTACCTGAAGCGCGTAGTAATACGCGGCCATTTGAACCTAGTTCAACTTCAGCAGCCTTTACGGCATCGGCAATAACGCTAGAAGTTGCCAGACGTTCTTTAGCCACATTCTTAACATTAATTAATACTTGTGGGAATCGCACCATTACGCGAGATAGCTCTTGCAGAGTTTGGCCAGATCGCTTTACTTCAGCCAATAGTTGTAGCGCAGTTAGTAATCCGTCGCCAGTATTTGCGTAATCACGCATGATTACGTGGCCTGATTGCTCACCACCTAAATTAAAATCTGATTGCAGCATTGCCTCTAAAACATAGCGATCGCCAACGGCAGTTCTCACAACTTCAATGCCCGATTCAGCCATTGCGTGCATGAAACCAAGATTACTCATTACAGTGCCAACAATTGTGTTCGCCTTTAACTTGCCTTGAGCTTTAAATCCTTTAGCCAAAATTGCCATGATTACATCGCCATCAATTTCAGCGCCAGTGGCATCGATTGCTAGGCAACGGTCTGCATCGCCATCGTGTGCGATACCAACATCAGCACCATTCTTAAGAACAGCGTTGCGTAAATAATCTAAATGCGTTGAACCAACGCCATCATTAATATTCCAGCCATCGGGAGAGTTCGCAATTGCAATAACTTCAGCGCCCGCGCGGGAAAGCGCTACTGGTGCGGTAAAAGAAGAAGCGCCATTTGCGCAATCAACTACAACTTTTAATCCAGTGAGCGAAACATCAATGGTTGAAAGTAGGTGTTCGATGTACTTGTTAACTAATTGATCATCGCTAATTACTCGACCTACGGCAGCGCCAGTTGGGCGTTGCCATGGTTCGCCAATGCGGGCCTCAACTAGTGCTTCGACCTCATCGGCTAATTTTTCGCCACCGCGTTGAAATAACTTAATGCCGTTATCTGGCATTGGATTATGTGATGCGCTGATCATTACGCCAAGATCAGCCCCAGTACTTGCAACTAGATAAGCAACTGCCGGAGTTGGCACAACGCCGATGCGATAAACATCAACGCCAGCACTAGTTAATCCGGCAACAACTGCGGCTTCTAGAAATTCACCGGATGCACGAGGATCTTGGCCCACGATTGCGCGCGGGCGTTCATTGGAATTTTCTACGAGAATATGTGCAGCAGCAACAGCTACATCAAGGGCTAATTCGGCAGTTAGATCAACGTTTGCTAAACCACGAATGCCGTCGGTTCCAAAGAGTGACAAAAAGTCCTCCTCCTGCCGAGATAGCTACCGAATAAATCGGTGAAAGTGTATTAGCGCTTGCTGTATTGAGAACGCTTACGAGCCTTCTTTAGGCCGTACTTCTTGCGTTCGATAACACGAGCATCGCGCTTAAGGAAGCCAGCTTTTTTGAGAGCTGGGCGGTTAGCCTCAACATCGATCTCGTTTAGCGCACGAGCAACACCTAGACGAAGTGCGCCGGCTTGACCTGAAACTCCACCACCATTGATGCGAGCAACAACGTCGTAACCATTTTCAGCACCAACTGTGCGGAACGGCTCTGAAACTAATTGTTGGTGAACCTTATTTGGGAAGTAATTCTCAAGCGTCTTTCCATTAACGACCCACTTGCCTGAACCAGGAACTAAGCGAACGCGAGCAACAGCTTCCTTGCGACGACCTGTGCCGCCACCTGGAGCTTTAATTGCTGGGCGGTTTGTCGCTGCAGCTGGAGATGATGATGAATAAGTAGTTAGCTCTTGTGCTTCATCAAGTTCGATAGTTGTATTTTCAGACATGTATTTTCTATTCCTTTTTCTATCGATTACTTAATGATCTGTGAAACTTGCTCGAAAACATATGGAGTTGGAGCTTGTGCTGCGTGTGGGTGATTTGGACCGGCATAAACCTTTAGCTTTGATGCGATATCGCGGCCAAGACGGTTCTTAGGAATCATTCCCTTGATTGCCTTTTCAACGGCGCGAGTTGGGTGCTTTTCCATCAAGTCGCCGTAAACAGTTGAAGTTAAACCGCCTGGGAAACCTGAGTGGTGATGTGCAAACTTTTGAGTGGTCTTTGAACCAGATAGCGCGATCTTTTCCGCGTTAATAACAATTACAAAGTCACCCATGTCCATGTGTGGAGCAAACGTTGCTTTGTGCTTTCCGCGTAGAAGTGCAGCAGCATGAGTTGCCAAGCGACCCAACACAACATCTTGGGCGTCGATGACATGCCACTTTCGCACTACATCGCCAGGCTTTGGACTATATGTACGCACGCTATTGCCTACCTTCTTTTAGTTCTGAATTGAAAATTAGAAAGTCCACCTCGCGGCGGGCTTGATCTAGAGGGGTAAGGCTACCGTCACGCTCGCTCAGGGTCAAAATTGGATTAAGCGTGAAATGAGCGTTAACTAATGATCAAAAATAGGCTCAGGGCTCTCGTAAACCCGGCCATTTGCGCCGAAAACCAAGAATCGCGTGAAGCCTCTGGTGAACCAACGATCGTGGGTTACGGCCATGACCGTGCCTTCGTAGCGATTTAACGCTGCTTCCAAACTTTCCGCTGATGCTAAATCAAGGTTGTCGGTTGGCTCATCAAGTAGCAGCGCAGTTGATCCCATTAGTTCAAGTAAGAGAACTTGGAAGCGGGCTTGCTGCCCACCTGAGAGGGAAGAGAACTTTTGTTCAGCTTGGCCATCAATTTCATACTTTCGTAGCACGCTTTTAGCAGGACCCAACTGCAGCGAATGTTCTTGCCAAAGGATTTCGAGCAGAGTTTTACTTTCAAATTCTGGATGCGCATGTGTTTGCGCAAAGTAGCCAACCTCAACGCGCGCACCAAGTTTCCAATTGCCGGTGTATTTAACGGTTTCGTCGCCAGAAATCATGCGCAGGAAGTGTGACTTGCCAGTGCCGTTCTTGCCCAACACAGCAACGCGGTCGCCAAAGAAAACTTCAAAATTAAATGGTTCAGTCAAATTATCTAGGCTTAAGTTTTCAAAAGTTAGAGCACGTAGTCCAGTACGACCACCGCGTAAGCCAACTTTCACATCTTGTTCGAGTGGCGGTGCTTCTGGCGCACCAGCTTCTTCGAACTTTCGCAGACGCGTCTGCATCGCATGATATTTATTTGCCATATCAGGGCTGCTTGCTGCTTGTACTTGTAGTGTGCGAACTAAATCTTTCAACCGCTGATGTTCTTGTTGCCATCGCAAAAGTACTTCGGCAAAGCGTTTATTGCGAGCAACTCGTGCCTCATGCCAAGTTGAGAACTTTCCGCCATGCACCCATGTGGTGTTACCGCTAACGCCTTGTTCAAGAGTCACAATTCGGTTTGCTACGTTATCAAGCAGTTCACGATCGTGACTAACGAACAAAACAGTTTTCTTGGTTGCGGTTATTACTTCTTCGAGCCAACGCTTTGATGGTACATCTAAGTAGTTATCTGGCTCATCAAGTAATAAAACTTCATCGGGTCCTTCAAGAAGTGCGCGCAGAACGACTTTCTTTTGTTCTCCCCCAGAAAGGGTATTTACTTTACGTTCGGCAACTGCATCAAATGATTTACCAAGCGCTTCGGTGCAGCAAACATCCCAAATAACTTCGAAGTCATATCCCCCAGCATCGCCCCAATCAATGATTGCTTGGGCATATGCCATCTGATCTTTTTCAGTATTTCGCGTATTCATTTGCTCTTCAGTGGTTTTTATCTTCTGTGCCGCATCCTGAATACGTTTAGGAGCAACTGAAACAAGTAGATCGCGCACAGTTGAGTCATCGCGAACTGAACCTATGAACTGACGCATAATGCCAAGACCACCAGATATAGCCACTTGCCCAGAATCAGGTGAAATATCGCCACAAATCATGCGAATTAAAGTTGTTTTACCAGAACCATTGGCGCCAATTAAAGCAACCTTGGCGCCATCGCCAACGCGAAAACTTACATCACTTAGTAAGACTCGACCATCAGAGAGTGAATACTCGACTGCGTTAACGTCAATATGACCCACGCTAGTCCTCGCTTCGGCGCGAGATAGTTAACGCAGCCCGAGCAATTAGCTCGGTGTCATTTGGATAATCAACCCGCACCAAAGTTAAACCTTCGGATGGGAAAACCATAGATTCAGAAATACGTTCCCGGTTAGCAAGCATTTCAGCGATCCAGCTTGGCTCAAAGCGACCTTCGGCAACGCAAACTGCTGAGCCCACTAAATTGCGCACCATTGAGTAACAAAATGCGTCGGCTACAACTTGGGCAACTAACAAGTCATCGGCTTTGCGCTCCCATTGGAAAGTTTCAAGGGTGCGAATGGTTGTAGCGCCTTCGCGGAATTTACAGAAAGCCGCAAAATCATGCTCGCCTAACAACAGCGCGCTAGCTTCATTTAAGCGGGCTAGATCTAGTGGCCGATACCAACTCGCGCGGTCGTAACGATCTAATGGATTGATTGCTTTGTTGGCATCAACAATTTGGTATTTATAGTGACGTCGAAGCGCTGAGAACCGAGCATGAAAACCTTCGGGCGCAATCTCGATTTCTAGAACTCGCAAATCAAGATCAAGTAAACGATTTAAACGATAAGCCAAATCGGCAAGGTCGGTGCCCTCGGGAACATCAGTATGAATTACTTGCGCCGTGGCGTGAACGCCAGCATCGGTACGACCAGCCACAATACTTTCGCACGGGTATCGAACAATAGTTGCAAAGGCTTTTTCAAATTCTTCTTGCACTGTGCGACGTTCTGGTTGTTTTGCCCAGCCCGAGAAATTGGTACCGTCGTAGGCAAGTTTGATTTTTAAACGAAGAAACCCACCCTCAGGAAAGAGAGTGGGTTCCGACATTTGAGTAAGTGACTAAGTTTTAAAAAGCTTAGTTATCTTTCTCAGTTAATACTTCGATGACTGCCATAGGCGCATTGTCACCCTTACGTGGACCGATCTTGGTAATACGTGTGTAGCCACCGTTGCGGGCAGCAAAACGTGGACCAATTTCAGTGAAGAGATGATGAACAACGCCCTTGTTAGCAATTGTTGCTAGAACGCGACGACGAGCATCGAGGTCACCCTTCTTTGCAAAAGTAATTAGCTTCTCGGCCAATGGACGAAGACGCTTTGCCTTTG